>JAEZBT010000003.1 GCA_023426865.1 Actinomycetes bacterium | reverse complement strand
GTGGACCAGCGCCGTCGCCATCTTCACGCGCTGCTTCATGCCCTTGGAGTACGTGGCGATCGGGCGGTCGCTCGCGTCGACCATCTCGACGGCCTCCAGCGCCCGACGCGCGGCCGCGGCCGGCTCGGGCACCCCGTGCAGGCGGGCGTTGGCGAGCAGGAACTGCCAGCCGGTGATCATGTCGTACATGGCCTCGGCCTCGGGAACCAGGCCGATCTCCCGGTAGATCTGCGGGTTGCGCCACACGGGGCCGCCGTCGAGCGCGACGGTGCCCGTCGACGGGGCGAGGAAGCCGCCCATCATCGCGATGAGCGTGGACTTGCCGGCGCCGTTCGGGCCGAGCAGGCCGGTGATGCCGGGCGCGATGGTCATCGACACGTCGTTGACGGCTACGACGTTGCCGTACCAGCGCGAGACCTGGTCCAGGACGATGGTGCTCACAGGCGCGCCGCCTTCCGGTAGCGGAGCATCAGGAGCCCGGCGAACGCTGCGACGGCCAGGAGGTAGGCGAGCCCGAACAGCCCGGCCTGCCAGCCCTCGGTCAGCGCGAACTCCGGGATCGTCGCGTCGACGCCGAGGATCCACGACGCCAGCCCGTCGACGAGCCGGTACGGGTCGATCGCGCCGCCCATGACGGCCAGCTGCTCCGAGCCCTGGTCGAGCGCGATCCCGGACAGTGCGAACGAGACCCCGGTGACCACCAGCAGGATCGTGATGATCGCCGCGACGCCCAGGCCGCGCCGCGGCGTGAACGCGGCGATCGCGAGCCCGACGACGCCGAGCAGCAGCGCCAGCAGCGCCGACGCCAGGAGCCCGCCCGCCCAGCCGACGAGCTGGTCGCCGACCGGCAGCTCGGCGAGCAGCGCGCCGATCATCAGCAGCGTCTGCGGCGCGGCCATCACCGCGAACAGGGCGATCACCAGGCCGCCGAGCCGCGCGAGCACGTAGTCGCTGCGCACCATCGGCCGGGACAGGTACAGGGGCATGACGCCGTGCCGCAGGTCCCGCGACACCGCGTACGGGGCGGAGCCCGCGACGAACAGCGACAGCGGGAGCTGGAACTGGGTGAGGAACTCCGTGTACGACATCGGCAGCTCGGTGCCGCCGGTCAGCAGGACCGACAGCGCGATGATCGCGGGCGGCAGCAGCAGGATGCCGACGAGCACCCACGGCATCACCTTGCTGCGGGCGGGCCGGCCGATGCCGAACACGCCGCGCACGGTGTCGACCAGCAGGGACCGCACGATCCAGCCGCGGCCGAACCGCTCGCCGGCGTAGTGCCGGAACCCGATGTCGTGGATGACGTCGGTGCGCTGCTCGGACGCGGCGGGCCCGGGCGTGGCGGCGGCGGGGGCGACGGGCTCGCTCATCGGGCCACCTCCCGGAAGAGCTCGGTCAGGTGGTGGCGGCGCCGCTGCATCCGGATCAGCCCGACCTCGAGGTCCGCGGCAGCCGCCTGGACGGCGTCGAGCACGGTCTCGTCGGTGAGGGCGACGGTGAAGAGCTCGCCGCCGTCCTCCCCGGTCTCCACCTGGGCGCCCGCCGCGCGGAGCCGCGCGACGATCTCGGCCGCGCGCTCGGTCACCTCGACGAGCACGACGCCGGACAGGGCGGTCGCCTCGGCGGTGGAGGTCGAGCGCTGCAGCACGCCGCCCTCGATGACGACCACGTGGTCCGCGATCCGCTCGAGCTCGCCGAGCAGGTGCGACGTGACGAGCACGGAGATGCCGAACTCGTGGCCGATGCGGCGGATGAGCTCGAGCATGTCGTCGCGGCCGGCCGGGTCGAGGCCGTTGGTGGGCTCGTCGAGGAGCACCAGCTTCGGGTCGTGCACGAGGGCCTGCGCGAGCTTGACCCGCTGCTTCATGCCGGTCGAGTACCCGCCGATGGGCCGATACCGCTCCTCGTACAGGCCGACGTGGCGCAGCGTGTCCGCCGCGCGCTCGCGGGCTGCCGCCGACGGCAGGCCCGACATGCGTGCCAGGTGCACGACGAACTCGGTCGCCGAGACGTCCAGCGGCAGGCAGTCCGACTCGGGCATGTAGCCGACGACCTGGCGGATCGCGAGCCCGTCCTTCGCCGCGTCGAGGCCGAGGATCTGCGCCTCGCCCGACGTCGGGGGCAGCAGGCCCAGCAGGATCTTGATGAGCGTCGACTTGCCCGCGCCGTTCGCGCCGACCAGGCCGACGACACCCGTCGGCATCTCGACCGACAGGTCCGACAACGCGGTGACGTGCCCGAACGTCTTGGTGACGCGGCTGGCGACGATCGCCGGGGCCGACGCACCGGGCGCGCCCGTGGCCGCGGCGTCGGGCGTCCCGGGGCGCGAGGTCACGCCCGGCAACGTATCAGCCGCCGGTGGCGTCGAGCTGGCTGGGGCGGGGTGCACGGGTCAAGGGTGCGCCCGCGCGTCGGCCGTGGGAATGCGGGGTGCCCCTGAGTGGACCCTGAGCCTTCGGGGGCGACGGGTCGTCCTCGGGTCGCACGCGCCGGGCCGTGAACCGGAGGCGGGCCTGGCCCGTCTCCCCTCGCAGCGGCGCACCGCGCGTCGTGCATCCGGGCAGGGCCGGACAGGGCCGGACAGGGGAGGACGACATGCGCACAGGGACACGACGGGGAGCACGGACCGCCACGGCGCTCGCGGCGATGGCGCTCATCGCGCTCGCGGGCTGCCAGGCCGACGCCGACGACACCCCGCCGGCGGACACCCCGACCGAGGAGACGACCGAGCCCGCCGACGACATGGCGACCGACGAGCCCTCCGACGACGACGCCATGGCCGACGCGGCGACCGTCGCGCTGGGGAGCACGGACCTGGGCGAGGTGCTCGTGGGCCCGGACGGCCTGACGCTGTACATGTTCGACCCCGACGCGCAGGGCGACGCCACCTGCTACGACCAGTGCGCGACGGCCTGGCCGCCCCTCACCCTGGACGACGGCGAGCCCACCGCGGGCGTCGGCGTCGACACGGCGCTGCTCGGGACCACCGAGCGCACCGACGGCACCACCCAGGTGACGTACGACGGCTGGCCGCTGTACTACTGGGCGCAGGACACCGCGCCCGGCGATGCGACCGGTCAGGCCGTCAACGGCGTGTGGTGGGTGCTCGACGCGAGCGGGGAGCCGATCCGTGACTGATCTCGGGCTGGGCAAGGAGCTGGGCAAGGAGCCGGGCGTGGGGGGGCG
>JAEZBT010000318.1 GCA_023426865.1 Actinomycetes bacterium | reverse complement strand
CGCCGGGATCACGGTGGAGGGCGACATCGGGAGCTGCGGCGGCGCGAGCCTGCGGGTGCCCGCGGGCACGCCGTGGGAGGACGTCGTCGAGCGCTGCGTCGCCGAGGGCTGGGTGGGCGTCGAGGCGCTCACGGGCATCCCCGGCTCGACCGGCGCCACGCCCGTGCAGAACGTCGGCGCCTACGGCCAGGAGGTCGCGGGCGTCGTCTCGACCGTGCGCGTGTGGGACCGCGAGCAGACACGGGTGCGCACGCTGGCGGTCGGCGAGCTGGCCTTCGGGTACCGGACCTCGCTGCTCAAGGCCTCGCTGCGCGCCGACGACGGCGGGCCGTCCCGCTGGGCGCCGACCCCCCGCTACGTGGTGCTCGAGGTGGGCTTCCAGCTGCGGCTCGGTACCCTGTCCGCGCCCATCGCCTACCCCGAGCTCGCCGCGCTGCTCGACGTGCCGGTGGGCCGCCGCGCGCCGCTGACCGAGGTGCGCGACGCCGTCCGCCGGCTGCGGGCCCGCAAGGGCATGATCGTCGACCCCGTGGACCCCGACACGTGGAGCGCCGGGTCGTTCTTCACCAACCCCGTGCTCCCGGTGGACCTCGCGGACACCCTGCCCGACGGCGCCCCCCGCTACCCGGTGCGTTCGGCGGTCCCGGAGTCGACCACCGGCCCGTCGCTGGGCGCAGTCGACCCCTCGCTCGTCAAGACGTCCGCCGCCTGGCTCATCGAGCACGCCGGCTTCGGCCGCGGCTACGGCGCGCCCGGCCCGGTCAGCCTCTCCACCAAGCACACCCTCGCGATCACCAACCGCGGCCACGGCACGACGGCGGACCTGCTCGCCCTCGCGCGGCGGGTGCGCGACGGCGTCCGCGACCAGTTCGGCGTGAAGCTCGAGCCCGAGCCGGTGCTGGTCGGCGTCACGCTCTAGCCTCGGCGGACCGGCCGTCGGGTGGTCGCCCGATCGGATGGCCGGAACGCCCCTCGTGCGCCCGCGCCCCTGTCGCGGCCTGGCGCCTGCGGCGCGATTGAGGCGGCGGCCGGCTACCGCGCGCCCGTCAAGCGGGATCGGCCAACCAGGCGTCGACGCCCGCCAGCAGCCGCCGCTTCGTCGCCTCCGGCGCTCGCGACGCCACGATCGACGAGCGCGCCATCGCCGCCAGCCCGGCGTCGTCGACCCCGTGCACGTGCCGCGCGACCTCGTACTGCGCCACCAGCCGGGACCGGAAGAGGAGCGGGTCGTCGGCCCCGAGCGCGATGGTCGCCCCGGCCTCGAGCAGCGTGCCCAGCGGCACCTGCTGCGGCTCGGCGAACACCCCCAGCGACACGTTCGACGCCGGGCACAGCTCGAGCGCCACCCCCTGCGCCACGAGCACGTCGAGCACTCGGCGGTCCTCGGCGGCGCGGACGCCGTGGCCCAGCCGGTCGGGCGCGAGGTGCGCGAGGATCTCGGCCACGTGCTCGGCCCCCAGCAGCTCGCCGCCGTGCGGCACGGACGCCAGGCCCGCGCGTCGGGTCAGGGCGAACGCCGGCGCGAACTCGTCCGTCTCGCCGCGGCGCTCGTCGTTGCTCAGGCCGAAGCCGACCACCTCACCCGGGCCGTCGCCCGCGTACCGGGCGGCGAGCCGCGCGAGCGTGCGCGCCTCCAGCGGGTGCCGCAGCCGCGACGCGGCGACCACGACCCCCACCTCCACGCCCGTGCGCGCGCTGGCCAGCCGCGCCTCGTCCAGCACGATCTCCAGTGCCGGGGTCAGGCCGCCGACGAACGGCGCGTACGTCGTCGGGTCCACCTGGATCTCGAGCCGACCGGAGCCCTCCGCGGCGTCGTCCTCGGCCGCCTCGGCGACGATCCGGCGCATCGCGGCCTCCGACCGCACGCAGGCCCGCGCGGCGTCGTACAGGCGCTGGAACCGGAACCAGCCCCGGTCGCCCGGGGGCAGGAGCAGCGGGTCGGCGTCCAGCAGCGCGCGCGGCAGCCGGACCCGGTGCGTGTCCGCGAGGGCGGCGAGCGTGGCCGGGCGCATCGAGCCGGTGAAGTGCAGGTGCAGGTGCGCCTTGGGCAGGAGGGCCAGGTCGCGCACCCGAGGAGTCTGCCAGCGCCCGGCGACGACGTCGCCCCGCTAGGCCGTTCGGGTGGCGAGCCCGCGCGAGCCGTGCTCATCATGGACCGGTCGATGGCGCGCCCCGAGGGCGCCCGTGAGGGGGACACCATGGATCGACGTCTCAGGCTTGCCAGCGGTCTTGCCGCCACGGTCGTGGTGGGCAGCGCGGCCGTGTTCATCAGCGGCGCCGCCGGGGTGGGCAGCCCCGGAACTGTCGTGTCGGGCCAGCGCGCCGTCGACGCGACGGTGCCCACCCAGACGCGCGAGGTGCTCGTCGAGCGCCTGGCCGCGAGCGAGGATCTGGTCGCCGAGAGCCGGCGGATCGCCGCCGAGCAGGCCGCGGCCGAAGAGGCCGAGGCCGCCGACGCCGAGGCGAGCGAACTGATCGAAGGCGGCGAGCCCGAGGACGACGCCGCCGACGAGGCACAGAC
>JAEZBT010000294.1 GCA_023426865.1 Actinomycetes bacterium | reverse complement strand
GGACGGCGGGGGCGCCGACATCCACGCCTGCCTCTCCGCCGCGGCGGCCGACCGGGCCTTCGCGGCTTCGCGCCGGCGGGCGATGGCGTCCCGCCCGCGGCCGATCGCGACGGCGATCCGCTTGCGGAGCACGAGCCCGACGGCGATCACCGCCAGCAGGAGCAGCAGCAGGGTCCCGTACACGACGAACCCTGCGAACGTCGTGCCGCCGGCCGCCGCCGAGAACGACGTCCCGGGGAAGGTCAGGCGTCCGCCGTCCACCGTGGCCCCGGCGGGGACGGTCGCGCCCTTCTCGTCGAACGACTGCCCGAACGGCAGCGTCACCACCGACTCCACCCCCGCCGCAGGCAGGTGCGCCGCGACGGTGGAGGAGAAGCCCAGGTCGCCCGACAGGCGCATCTGCGCCGACAGCAGGTTCGCGCCCGGCAGGTCCGTCGACGTGAGCGTCGCCGGGTAGGTGCTCCACGTGCGGTACGCCTCCGCCAGGGCCTCCGCCGAGCCCCCGTCGATCCGCACCGTGTACACGGTCCGGCCGTCACGCGTCGCGACGTCGAGCGAGCCCGCACCGTCGCGGGGCGCGAGGATCGTCTCGAACCCATCGCCCACGGCGTCCATCACCACGGCGTCGACGACGAACGTGCCGGTCCAGCTGAGGCCACCGGTGAGGCTGAGCGCCAGCTCGCTGGTCACCGACTCGAAGGGGTGCACCGCGAGGAACTCGAGCTCGGCGTCGGCCGACATCGTCACCGACACCGCGCCGTCGTCGGCCACCGAGCCGCCCGTCTGCAGGACGTAGCCGGCCGGGACGGTCACGGCGTCCGTGATCGGCGCGGCCCCGGGCGAGCAGATCGCGCCGCACTCGGCGTAGTCGACGACGCGGATCGTCGAGCTGGCCGGGTCCGCCTCGACGGGCGCCGACTCGATCGTGAACGCCGACTGCTCGCTCATGAGCGCGGCGTTGGTCAGCTCCACCAGCGCCTCCGGCGCGTCGGCCTCGAAGGACACCGTCCAGGTGACCCCGACGTCCTCGGTGTCCTGCTCGACCTGCGGGCCGGCCGCCGCGACGTCGGCGAAGAACCCGTCGAACGCCTCGCGGGCCGAGGTGTACACGGCCTTGTCGTCGAGCCAGTAGGTGATCGTCCGGGCGAGACCCGTGTCCTGGACGGCCGTCTCCATCGTCACCGAGTCGAAGCCCTTGTCGGAGATCTCCTCGAAGGCGATCTGGTTGGAGACCTCGTAGGTGACGCCGTCGAACACCACCGACGTGGTGCCCATCTCGAACATGCTGCCGGCGTCGCCCTCGGCGACCACGCCGTCCACGAGCAGCCCGTCGAACAGCCACTTCAGCACGTTGTAGCTGTCGAAGGACTCCTCGATCGTCGCGCCCTCGACGAACGTCGACTGCTCGACGACGAACTCGTCCTCCTGGTTCCACGGCTGGTCGCTCGCGGCCAGCAGCGCGATCATCTGGTCGCGGTAGTCCTCCGGGCTCGTGAAGGGCACCGTGAGGACCACGACGATCTCGCCGGCCGGCCCCGACGTGACGCCCGAGTACTCCACGCCCGCGGGCTTGTGCCGCTGGATCGACGCGTCGAGCGCGGCCGTGCCGCCGAGGATCGAGTCGGCGTTGTCGGCGAGGGTCAGCGTCATGACGCGCGACCCGGCGCCGGTGGCGTCGACGTTGAGCTGCGTGTCGATCCGCGCCCCGCACGCCGTGAGGACCAGCGCGCAGACGGCCAGGCCGATCACGGGCAGGAGACGGCGCAGACGTCCGCGCGCCGTCCGGGTCCTGTGGAACGACGGCGGCGGGTACTCCGGACTGGACACGGGGGACTCCTTCGTTCGCGTCCGCCCGTCGCACGGGCGGCTCTCTCGGCGGTGCGCCGGCCAGAACGTACGGGAGCCCCGGAATTCAACCGTGGGACGTCACGGTCCCTCCGCGGGTGAAAAGCGGACGTGAGTGCCCGGAACCATGATCGACTGACGCGCGATCCGCTGACGCGCCATGCGCGCGCAGTCGCGGGCGGAGAGCCACCCCGCGAGAGCGCCCAGGAGGACGCCCACGGCGGCGTAACCCAGCAGGTCCCACACCGTCGGGTCCGACATCGCGAGCACGAAGACGACGAACAGGATCGTGACGCTCGCGCCGCCCGCGAGCGCGCAGACGCGACGTGACCCACCGGACCACCGCGCGGCGAACCAGAGGACCGTCGCCTGGACGAGGCCGCCGAGCACCAGCACCGGCGTCAGCACGACCGTCCAGAAGAGGTACGCGGACGCCATCATCGCGACCTCGCCGACGCCCCCGTCGCCCCGCGGGGCGAGCACCAGTCCGATCCCGAGGAGGCCGAACGCCCACACGAGGTAGCCGACGACCACCCGGAGGGACCACCACCCCGCGAGCGCGAGGAACTGCCGAGCCACAAACCCCCTGGTCACCGGGTCAACCTACCGGCGAGCGCAGGGAGCGCCTAGGCGGCGAGCGCGTTCCGCCCGCGGCCGGTCACGACGGCGCCCGCGGGTACCACCGCGTCCTCGGGCACGACGGCGCCCGCCTCCACGCGAGCCCCCGCGCCGATCTCGGCGCGCGCACCCACCCGAGCGCCGGCACCGACGACGGCGTCGCGGGCCACGTGCACGTGGGAGGCCAGGCGCGCGTCGCGGCCGATCACCGCACCGCCCTGGACCCAGCCGCGCTCACCGACCCATGCGCCCGCCTCCACCCGCGCGCCGGCGTCGACCCAGGCCCAGGCGCCGATCCGCGCGTCGTCCGCGACCTCGGCACCGGCGGCCACGAGACCGCCCGAAGCGCCGCGCTGGTAGCGCACGACACGGCCGGTCTCGTCCTCGAACTCCTCATACTTCCGCAGCATCGTCATGGTGCTTATGTCAACGATGATGATGCTCGGAACGTTCCGTGACGTGCGCCACTCCCGACGCGCGGACGCGCGGACGCGCCGCCCGCGCGTCGGGCCCCCGGCTACTCCGGCAGCACCGTGAACTGCTGGATCGAGACCTCACGCGCCTGGGCGAGCGCCTCCGGCGTCGCGGTCCCGGAGGCCTCCACGACGGTCGTCCACCGGTCGATCGAGCCCTTGTTGAACTCGATGACCTCGGGGCTGTTCGCGGCCTCGGCCGGGTCGCCGACGACGTCGCCGCGCAGGTGCAGGGCCAGGCCCATGACGGCGCCGTCCCAGCCGGGCCCGACGTAGAGCGCGCCCGCACCGCCGCCGGCCATCGCCGTCGGGACCGCGTGCCGCAGCTCGAGCGTCGTCCGCTCCCCCGCCGCGGTCAGCAGCAGGTCGAGGATGCTCTCCGGTCCGCCGAACGTCAGGCTCAGGCGCTCCGGCCGGTCGCAGACCCGGATCTCCCCGCCCGCGTTCCCCGCGATCTGGTAGCTCCCGCCGACGCGGAAGTCGCCGGTCACCGGCGAGAACCAGCGCGGCAGCCGCTCGGGGTTGGTCAGGGCGTCCCAGACGTCGTCGGGGGCGGCGTCGTAGGTGCGGGTGAGCGAGACGACGACCGTCTCGCCCTCCCCCGGCGCGACGGCGCGGCGGGTGGCCTCCAGCTCGGCGAGCATGTCGAAGATCAGGGTCATCTCTCGGTCCTCCCAGGTGGATCGGTGACGGCGTCGGCGGCGCGCGCGGCTGCCCGCTCCCGCTCCCGGCGACCTCGTGCGAGCTCCGTGCCGAGGGCGTCGAGCCGCTGGGTCCAGAACGCCCGGAAGGGCTCCAGCCACACGTCGACCTCCTGCAGCGGTGCGGGCTCGACGGCGTACAGCCGCCGGGTCCCCTCGGGGCGCACGCGCGCGAAGCCGCTCTCCCGCAGCACCCGCAGGTGCTGGGAGACCGCCGGCTGGCTGATTCCGAACTCCCGCCGCACGACGGCGGTCACGTCCCCCGCCGATCGCTCGCCCTCGGCCAGCAGCTCGAGGATCCGCCGCCGGACCGGGTCACCCAGGACGTCGAACGCGTGCATGTCGGCGACACTATGCGCACGCCCTTATATAAGTCAACGCTTCAGCGCCCACGCCGGAGTCGATAGCTTCCGCCCGAGTAGACAGCGGTGCCTGTCTACTCCGGCGCCAGCTGTCTACTTCGCGGGGCGGGCCGACCGGACACGCGGGGTGGCCGCCAGGAGGACCTCCGCCACCGCCCGGGCGTCGAACGCCGGGCGCGGGGACTTCTCGCGCAGGCCGGCCACGCTCGCGCCGTCGTAGAGCATGAGGAGGCGGCGGGCGAGGGCGCCGTCGTCGGCGTAGCCGTGCTCGGCCAGCAGCCGCGCGAAGAACGCGCGCTGGTCGTCCTTCTGCTCGACGGCCTCGCGGTGGGCAGGCTCGGCCGGGTCGGGGATCTCGACCAGCGTGTTGAGGAACGCGCAGCCCCGGAAGGCGGTCTCCTCCAGCCGCTCGGCGAGCACGTCGAACATGTCCAGCGGGTGCCCGCCCCGCTCGAGGACGCGCGGCACCGTGACGGTCGCCCACAGCCAACGGCGTCGGCGCAGCACCGCGACGACGAGCTCGTCCTTGCTCGCGAAGTGCCGGTAGAACGACGCGCGGCCCACGCCGCTGACCTGCAGGATCTGCTCGATCCCGGTCCCCCGCGTGCCCTGCGCGTAGAAGAGGTCCTCCGCGGCGTCGAGGAGCCGCTCGCGGGCGTTCGTCGCCATCGCTCAAGCGTACGGTCCTGTTGCGCCCAATGGTACCGATCGGTACCGTTGAAGATGGAACCGATCGGTTCCGTTTCTGCCGGGCGGTTGGGCCTTGCGCGACGACGCCACCTCGCTGCCCACCGAGGAGATGGGGATTCATCGTGCGCATCGGCATCAACGGCTTCGGCCGCATCGGACGCAGCTTCGTCCGCGCCGCTCTCGAGCGCGGCAGCGACCTCGAGATCGTCGCGGTCAACGACCTCACCGACGCCGCCACCCTCGCCCACCTGCTGCGCTACGACACGGCCTTCGGCACCCTGCCGGCCGACGTCGCGGTGGACGGCGACGCCATCGTCGTCGGCGACAAGCGGATCCGGGTGCTGTCCGAGCGCGAGCCCGCCGCCCTGCCGTGGGCGAACCTGGGCGTCGAGCTGGTCGTCGAGTCGACGGGCCGCTTCACGAAGCGCGACACCGCCGCCGGCCACCTCGCCGCAGGCGCACGGAAGGTCCTGGTGAGCGCGCCGGCGTCGGGCGACGACCTGACCATCGTCATGGGCGTCAACGACCACCTCTACGACCCCGCGCAGCACCACGTGGTCTCCAACGCGTCGTGCACCACCAACTGCCTCGCGCCGCTCGCGAAGGTGCTGCACGACGCCGTCGGGATCGAGACCGGCGTCATGACCACCGTGCACGCCTACACCGCGGACCAGAACCTCCAGGACGGCCCGCACCGCGACCTGCGACGCGCCCGCGCGGCCGCGCAGAACATCGTGCCGACGTCGTCGGGCGCCGCGAAGGCCATCGGGCGCGTGCTGCCCGAGCTCGACGGGCGCCTGTCGGGCTTCGCGCTGCGCGTGCCGGTCATCACGGGGTCCATCACGGACCTCACGGCGACCGTGTCGCGCGACGTCACGCTCGAGGAGATCGACGCCGCCTACCGCGCGGCCGCCGCGGGCCCGCTCGCCGGCGTCCTCGCGTACTCGGACGACCCGATCGTCTCGAGCGACATCGTCGGCAACCCGGCGAGCGCGATCTACGACGCCCCGCTGACGACCGTCAAGGGCCGCACCGTCAAGGTCCTGGCCTGGTACGACAACGAGTGGGGCTTCACCAACCGCCTCCTCGACACGGCGGAGCTCATCGCCCGCGCCGGCTGACCCAGCCCCCACCCGCTCCGGCCCGTCGGCCCGCCCACCACCCACCAGTTGAGGTCGAGCCCTGCGCCCGAGGTCGAGGGTCCCGTCC
>JAEZBT010000274.1 GCA_023426865.1 Actinomycetes bacterium | reverse complement strand
GCCTTGGCGGCCGCCGCCGCGTCCCGCTCGGTCCGACCGGCCTCGCTCATCGGAGCAGCCCCTTCATCTGGGAGGTGGGCGTCGCGGCGAGCGCCGCCTCCTCGGCCGCGCGCACGGCCGCCTCACGGTTGACGCCGAACGGGGTGTGCCGCACCTGCTCGTGCAGCGCCAGGATCGCGTTGAGCAGCATCTCGGGCCGCGGCGGGCAGCCCGGCAGGTAGATGTCCACCGGCACGATGTGGTCCACGCCCTGCACCAGCGCGTAGTTGTTGAACATGCCGCCCGACGACGCGCAGACGCCCATCGAGAGCACCCACTTGGGCTCGGCCATCTGGTCGTAGACCTGGCGGACGACCGGGGCCATCTTCTGGCTCACCCGGCCCGCGACGATCATCAGGTCGGCCTGGCGCGGCGACGCCCGGAAGACCTCCATGCCGAACCGCGAGATGTCGAACCGCGACGTCCCGGTCGCCATCATCTCGATGGCGCAGCACGCGAGGCCAAAGGTGACCGGCCACATCGACGCCTTGCGGGACAGCCCGACGAACTTCTCCAGGCTCGTCAGCAGGATGCCGGACGGTGCTTCCTCGATCCCCATCGCGCTCCTCCTTCCTCCGTCGTCGCGTCAGTCCTCAGATCGGCCGTCAGTCCCACTCGAACCCACCGCGTCGCCACTCGTAGACGAAGGGCACGGTGATGAGGGCGATGAAGGTCGTCATCGCGACCACGCCGAAGATCGCCAGCTCGCCGAACGTGACCGCCCAGGGGTACATGAAGACGACCTCGATGTCGAAGATGATGAAGCTCATCGCGACGAGGTAGTACTTCACCGGGAACCGCCCGTGGCCCACCGCGTGGGGCGTGGGGTCGATGCCGCACTCGTAGGCCTCGAGCTTGGCGCGGTTGTACCGCCGCGGGCCCAGGATCGCGCTGGCGCCCAGGCCGCCGAGGGCCAGGACCGCCGCGATGCCCATGAGCACCAGGATCGGCACGTACGGGTTGGTCATCGGGACCTCCAGCCGGGTCGGGGCTCGTGCGGCGGGCACGCCGACTGGGCCGAGTGTCGTCGGGTCATGCGGCCGGCGCAATCCGGGTCAGGGCGGCGATCAGGCGGTCCGACGCCTGTCCGCCGCGCGGCTCGTACACGTCGGCGAGCAGCTTCATGACCAGGCGCATCAGTGCCGGTCGGGGCAAACCGTAGCGGGTGCACAGGTTCATGATCACCGGCTGCTCGATGAGCTTCACGAAGACCCGCCCGAGGGAGTAGTAGCCGCCGAGCTCGTCGGCCATCACCGTCGGGTACGTGGCCAGGACGGCGTCGCGCGCCGCGGGGGTCCGCCGGGCGTGCGCCTGGACCACCACCTCGGCCGCGCGTCGGGCCGCCTGCATCGCGTAGGCGATGCCCTCGCCGTTGAACGGGCTCACCATGCCGCCCGAGTCGCCGACCAGGAGCAGCCCCCGGTCGTAGAGCGGCTTGCGGTTGAAGGCCATCGGCAGCGCCGCGCCGCGGACGGGCGCCAGCGGGGCGTCGGCGTCGAACTGCCAGTGCGCCGGGGCGTTGGCGACCCAGCGGCCCAGCAGGTCCTTGTAGTCGATCTTCGTGGCGGTCGCGGTCGAGCTGACGCTGCCCAGGCCCACGTTCGCGGTGCCGTCGCCGAGCGGGAACACCCAGCCGTACCCCGGCAGCAGATTCGACCGACCGGGCGGGCCGTCCCACAGCTCCAGGTGCGACTCCATCCACTCGTCGTCGTGCATGGGGGTCGCGAAGTACGTCCGGACCGCGACGCCCATCGGGCGGCGGGGGTTCTTCTCGATGCCGAGCGCGAGCGCGAGCCGGGCGGAGACGCCGTCGGCCGCGATGACGACGGGCGCACGGTAGGTGACCTCGTCACCCGCCCTGCGACCCGCGTCGTCCACGGGGCGCGCGGTCACGCCGACGACGCGGCCGGTGCGCTCGTGCAGCACGGGCCCGGTCACGGCGGTGCGCTCGAGGATCTTGGCGCCGGCGGCGCGGGCGTGGTCGGCCAGGGCGGCGTCGAAGTCGCGGCGGGTGCGCGCGAGGCCGAAGTCCGGGAAGGAGTCGAGCTGCGGCCACGGGAGCTCGAGCCGGTGCCCGCCGCCGTAGACGCGCAGGCCCTTGTTGCGGATCCAGCCGTCCTCGGGACGCATCGGCACGCCCATCGCGACGAGCTCGCGGACGGCACGCGGGGTGAGGCCGTCGCCGCAGACCTTGTCGCGCGGGAACGCCGACTTCTCCAGCACGAGGACGTCCAGCCCGGCGGTCGCGAGCCAGTAGGCGGCGGAGGCCCCCGCAGGCCCGGCGCCGACGACGAGGACGTCGGCGTCGTCCTGCCGCTGCACAGTCCCTGCCACGCCTACCTCGCCGTCGACCGAAGGGTCCCTTGTGAAGCCGTTCACGAACGCCTGCGCCAGTCTAACGGCGCACGAGGGATGGGTACGCACGGCCGCCGCTGCGGGCGCGATCGGTCAAAACCGGCGTTGGCGGGTCAGTCACCCACCCTCGCCCCTCGCATGGCTCAGGCGACCGGGCGGGTGCCACGGTGCAGGGCGACGATGCCGCCCGACAGGTTCCGGTAGGCGACGTCGCGCCAGCCGGCCCGGCGCAGCAGGCGCCCGAGGCCCACCTGGTCGGGCCAGGCCCGGATCGAGTCGGCCAGGTACTCGTACGACTCGGGGTCGGAGGACACCACGCGCGCCACCGCCGGCAGCGCCCGCACGAGGTACTCGGTGTAGAGCGTCCGCAGCGGCTCGGCGGCCGGACGGGAGAACTCGCAGACGACGACACGGCCACCCGGCCGCGTCACACGGAGCAGCTCGGCGAGCGCGTCGGTCGTGCCCGCAACGTTGCGCAGGCCGAACGAGATGGTGACGGCGTCGAAGCTCGCGTCGGCGAACGGCAGGCGCAGCGCGTCGCCCGCGACGAACGGCAGGTCCGGCCGCCGCCCCTTGCCGGAGGCGAGCATGCCGAGCGAGAAGTCACAGGGCACGACGCGGGCCCCCGCCGCGGCGAACGGCACGCTCGACGTCCCGGTGCCGGCGGCGAGGTCCAGCACCGTCTCCCCCGGCCGCGCATCGACCGCGGCGACCGTCGCGCGCCGCCACAGGCGGTCCTGGCCGAGCGACAGCACGTCGTTGGTGAGGTCGTAACGGTCGGCGACGGCGTCGAACATCGCCGCGACCTCATGGGGGTTCTTGTCGAGCTGCGCGCGCGCCATGGGGTCCATCCTCGGGCATCGCAGCGCCTACCCTTGACCGCGATGACCGATCTGCATGCGGGCGCGGCGACCACCCCCCTGCCCCTCGTCACGCGCACCGTCGCGATCGACCCGCTGACCCTGCCGGGCGACCTGACGACGCTGCTGCCTGCCGACGGCGGCACCGCCTGGGTCCGACGCGCCGACGGCCTGGTGGCCTGGGGCGAGCTCACGCGCATCACCACGTCCGGCCCCGACCGCATGGCCGACGCCGACGCGGCCTGGCAGGCGATCGTCGCGCACGCCGTCGTCCGGGACGAGGTGCGCCTGCCGGGCACCGGGCCCGTCGCGTTCGGGTCGTTCGCGTTCGCGAGCGCCTCGGGGGCCGGGGGTGCCCTCGTGGTGCCGCGCGTCGTCGTCGGAC
>JAEZBT010000223.1 GCA_023426865.1 Actinomycetes bacterium | reverse complement strand
GG
Source organism: Actinomycetes bacterium (assembly GCA_023426865.1). Taxonomy (GTDB): domain Bacteria; phylum Actinomycetota; class Actinomycetes; order Actinomycetales; family Cellulomonadaceae; genus Actinotalea. Next base: position 3,646 of record JAEZBT010000223.1, on the reverse strand, counting down.
CACGAGGTCCGCCCCGCCGGCGACGGCCGCGTCGTCGTCGTTCGCGCGGGCCCGGCCCGCGCACCACGAGCCGCCGTCGCGCCGCACTCCGCCGGCGATGCGGACGTCCTGCCGGTCCGGGTGGGCCATGAGGTAGGCGAGGGCCTCGTCCGGGTCGGCGGGCATCGCGGCCTCGGCCGCGTTCGGCAGGACCACCCGCTCGACGACGAGCGCGACGCCGTCGACGGTCGGCGGCCACGAGAGGCGGCCGAGGAGGTCCTCGAGGCTGGCGACCTGCGGCAGGCCCTCCTGCTCCACAGAGGTGAGGTGCGTGGCGTCGGCGCGCGCAGCGGCGACGGCGTCGGCCGGCAGGCGGTCCGCCAGCTCGGGGTCCGCCGCGAGGGCCGTCGCGGTGCGGACCAGGGCGAACACGCGCACGGGGCCGTCCCAGCCGGCGCCCGCGACGTGCCGCTCGATCTCGTGGACCGCCTCGGCGATCGCGGGGCGCGCGGGCCGCTGGTCGGCGGGCGCGTCGGCTTGCGCGTCGGCGGGCACGGGGACGGGGACGGGGGCGTCGTCGGGCATGGACCCATGCTCGCACCCGCCCGACGGGGGTGTGGGAACCTGGGGAGCGGCACGGACGTTGTCCGTGATGTCCGTCAGGGCCGTGCAGGCGCGCGCCCCGGCAGTGCCGCTCGACAACCAGCCCCGCTCGCCAACCACCGAGGACAAGAGGACACCGTGACGTTCGCCTCCACCCCGCGCCCCGCCGCCGGGCCCCGACCTCCGCGCCGCCGGCGTGGCGCGCTCGGCCCGACGATCGTCGTGCTCGTCGTGCTCGGCATCCTCCTCATGCTCACCGCGCAGCTGTGGACCGAGTGGCTCTGGTTCGACGCCGCCGGGTACCTGCAGGTGCTGCGCACCGAGTGGGTGACGCGCGCGGTGCTGTTCGCGCTGGGCTTCGTGGTCATGGCCGGCGCGGTCTACGCGTCGCTGACCATCGCCTACCGGACCCGGCCCGTGTACGCGCCGTCGACGCCCGAGCAGGCCTCCCTCGACCAGTACCGGGAGATGATCGAGCCCCTGCGGCGGCTCGTCATGCTCGCGGCCCCCGCCGTGCTCGGCTTCTTCGCGGGCATCGCGGCGTCCGGCCAGTGGCAGACGATCCTGGTCTTCCTCAACCGGGAGCCGTTCGGGATCGACGACCCGCAGTTCGGGCTGGACCTGTCGTTCTACATGTTCACGCTGCCGATGCTGCGCTTCGTGGTGTCGTTCCTCATGGCCGTGGCCGTGATCTCCGGCATCACCGCCGTCGCGACGGCGTACCTGTACGGCGGGCTGCGCTTCGGCGCCGGCGTGACCGAACGGACGACGCGGCCCGCACGTCTCCAGCTGGGCATCACCGCAGCCGTGATCATGCTGCTCATCGGCGCGAACTACTGGCTGGACCGGTACTCGATCCTGACCCGGACCGGCGGCGGCGACGTCGCGGCCGGCGCCTCGTACACCGACGTCAACGCGGTGCTGCCGTCGAAGATCATCCTTGCCGTGGTCGCCGGGATGGTGGCCGTCCTGTTCGTCATCGCGGCCGTGCGCGGCACCTGGCGCCTGCCGGCGACGGGCGTCGGCCTGATGGTCGTCTCGGCGATCGTCATCGGCGGGATCTACCCGGCCGTGGTGCAGCGCTTCCAGGTGCAGCCGAACGCGCAGGAGGCCGAGGCCGACTTCATCCAGCGCAACATCGACGCGACGCGGGCGGCCTTCGGCATCCACGGCATCGAGGTGTCCACCTACGACGCCACGCTCGAGGGCACCGCGGGCGCGCTGCGCGAGGACGCGGAGACCACCGCCAGCATCCGTCTGCTCGACCCGTCGATCGTGAGCAACTCGTTCCGCCAGCTCCAGCAGAACAAGCAGTACTACAACTTCTCGAACACGCTCTCGGTGGACAGGTACACGATCGACGGCGAGTCCCGGGACACCGTCATCGCCGTCCGTGAGCTGGACCAGTCGGGCCTCGGCGCCGGCCAGCGCACGTGGATCAACGACCACATCGTCTACACGCACGGCTTCGGCGTCGTCGCCGCCTACGGCAACACGACCGGCAACGACGGACGTCCCGCGTTCTACGAGGGCGGCATCCCGTCGGCGGGCTCGATCGGCGACTACGAGCCGCGGATCTACTTCGGGCAGTCCAGCCCGTCGTACTCGATCGTCGGCGCCCCCGAGGACACCGACCCGTGGGAGCTCGACTACCCCGACGACAACGCCGCGGGCGGCCAGGTGAACACCACCTTCCCCACGGACGAGGTCGAGGCGGGCCCGAGCATCGGCAGCCTGTGGAACAAGCTCCTCTACGCCCTGAAGTTCGGCGACGAGGAGATCCTGTTCTCCGAGCGGGTCAACTCCGAGTCGCAGATCCTGTACGACCGCGACCCGCGCGACCGCGTCGCCAAGGTCGCCCCGTTCCTCACGCTCGACACCCGGGTGTACCCCGCGGTCGTCGACGGGCGTGTGCTGTGGATCGTCGACGGCTACACGACCGCGAGCCAGTACCCGTACTCGTCGTCGCGGGCGCTGGAGGAGGTCACGACCGACGCCCTGACCGGGAGCTCGGCGACGATCGCCGCCCTCGCACCGCAGCAGGTCAACTACGTGCGCAACTCGGTGAAGGCGACCGTGGACGCCTACTCCGGCGAGGTCACGCTCTACGAGTGGGACTCCGAGGACCCGGTGCTCGCGACCTGGGAGAACGTCTTCCCCGGCCTCGTCCGGCCGATGGACGAGATCAGCGGCGACCTGATGAGCCACCTGCGCTACCCGGAGGACCTGTTCAAGGTCCAGCGGAACCTGCTGGCGACGTACCACGTGGACACCGCGGCCGAGTACTACTCGGGCCAGGACTTCTGGGCTAACCCGGAGGAGCCGGTGACGGGCAGCGGCACGCAGCCGCCGTACTACCTGACCCTGCAGATGCCGTCGCAGGACGAGCCCACGTTCTCGCTGACCTCGGTGTTCATCCCTGGCGGCAACACCGACCGGAACGTGCTCACCGGCTTCCTGGCAGTCGACGCCGAGCCGGGCAACGAGCCCGGGACGCGGCGTGAGGGCTACGGGCAGCTGAGACTGCTCGAGCTGCCGCGTGACTCGACTGTCCCCGGCCCCGGCCAGGTGCAGAACACCTTCCGGTCCAACCCGGAGGTCTCGCAGAGCCTGAACGTGCTCCAGCTCGGCGACTCCACCGTGGTCAGCGGCAACCTGCTGACGCTGCCCGTCGGTGGCGGTCTGCTCTACGTGCAGCCGGTGTACGTGCAGTCCTCGGGCGGCACGCAGTTCCCGCTGCTGCAGAAGGTGCTGGTGTCCTTCGGTGAGGAGATCGGCTTCGCCGACACGCTCGCGGAGGCCCTGGACCAGGTGTTCGGCGGCGACGCCGGCGTCGAGGACGTCGAGCCGGGCGAGGACGCCGAGGAGGTCCCGGACGCGCCGGTCGACGGCGAGACGCCGCCCGATGACGGCGAGGAGCCGACCGCGACGCCCACACCGACGCAGACGCCCACGCAGACCCCGACGGCCGAGCCCACGCGGCCGCCGTCGTCGGGCGACGCGCGTGCCGACCTGCAGGCTGCGCTCGAGGACGCCCGTGACGCGCTCCAGGCCGGCCAGGACG
>JAEZBT010000202.1 GCA_023426865.1 Actinomycetes bacterium | reverse complement strand
GGCCCCCTCCGGGTCGCGGTAGCGCACGCCGCGGATCTTCCGGGTCATCGACAGGAAGAGCGGGATGCAGGCCACGACCAGCGCGAACGTCACGAGGAAACCCGCGATGCCCGGCCCGGTCGCCGCCGCCGGCTCCGGAGAGGGGACCGGCGTCGCCGCGGCGAAGGTCGTGGCGGCCAGGGCCGCGAGCGTGGGCAAGGGAAGGGCCATCAGTCGTCCTCGACGTGGATGCCCGCGAACAGGTCGTCCTCGGGCAGGCGGACGGGCACGTGCGCGTGCGCGAGCTCGAACTCCTCGACGGGCCACACGTGGGCCTCGAGGTCGCGCGGGACCGCGAAGAAGAAGCCGGCCGGGTCGATCTGCGTCGCGTGCGCGCGCAGGGCGGCGTCGCGGGCGGCGAACCACGGGGCCACGGGCACACGGGTGGTGACCTCCCGCTCGGGGATCTCGCGCACCTCCCGGGACTCCACCCATGCCCCGTACGGGGACTCCAGCCCGGCGTCCAACAGGGCCTCGTGCACCGTGCGGATCTTCCGCAGGGAGAAGTCGTGGTTGTAGTAGAGCTTGCGCGGCTGCCACGGCCGGCCGCCGTCGGGCCCGTGCCCGCGGTACCGGTCGGCGTCGCCGGCCGCATGGAACGCCTCGAACGCGACCTTGTGGCACATCACGTGGTCGGGGTGCGGGTAGCCGCCGGTCGGGTCGTACGTCGTCATGACGTGCGGACGGAACTCGCGCACGAGCTCGACCAACGGGGCCGCCGCGTCCTCGAGCGGCACGAGCGCGAAGCAGCCCTCGGGCAGCGGCGGCAGGGGGTCACCCTCCGGCAGCCCGGAGTCGACGAACCCGAGCCAGTGCTGCCGCACGCCGAGCGCACGTGCCGCGGCGGCCATCTCCGCGCGGCGGACCTCGGCCATCGCCTCGGGCGTGTCCGGCGGCGCGGGGTAGGAGGGGTTGAGGACGCTCCCGCGCTCCCCGCCGGTGCAGGTGACCACGAGGACGTCGACGCCCTCGGCCGCGTAGCGCGCTGTGGTGGCGGCCCCCTTGCTGGACTCGTCGTCCGGGTGCGCGTGCACCGCCATCAGCCGCAACCCACGCCGTTCGCCCACCCCGCGCTCCTCCCCGGCCCGGCCGGGCCACGGGACCATCGTGCACGATCGGCGTCCACCGGGAGAACCGCCCGGGGGCTGCGGGCCGCCGGGGCGCGCCGATGCGAGAGGATGAGGCGTCGGCACAGGTCGGCACAGGAAGGACCGCCATGACCACCCAGCCCCCGCCCGAGCGTGGCCCGGGGCCCACCACGCCGGCACTGGCACCGCCGCCCGGCCGCTACGGCCCCGCGACGGCCCACCCGCCGCGCCGCCTGCTCGTGGTGGCCCTCACGCTGCTCGGGCTGGCCGGCGTGGGGCTCGCCGCATGGCTGGGTCTGCGGGTGGGCGTCGTCCCGGTGGACTGGGACGACGTCGGCTTCCGGATCGAGGGCGACGACCGCATGGAGGTGACGTTCGACGTCACCCGTCCCGACCCGTCGCGGCCCGCGTCCTGCGTCGTGGAGGCCCTCAACGAGAGCCACGCCCAGGTCGGTGTGGTCACCGTCGAGGTCGCGGCGTCCGAGGCGACACGCGTCCGGCTGACCACACCGGTCCGGACGTCGGAGCTGGCCGTGTCGGGCACCGTGCGCTCCTGCCGCCTCGTCGACTGAGCACCCGCGAGGAGCGGCAGCAGCCCGATCCTCGCCCCCACCTGCGGCCCAGCACCCCTGGCGAGGCCCTGAGCAGCAAGTTTGCTATCATTGTCGTTTCGCAGGCCGGGCCAGGGCTCCCCGCGGTGTCCTCGCAGGCTCACCGCGGGCCCGCCAAGGGCTCGCCGCGACCTTGACGCGAACCGCCGCGCACGGGCGCGGCGACCCGGCGCGACGCACCAGACCGACCAGCACGCCGTCACGTACCCGTGACCCCCGACGACCGACCAGCACGCGAGAGGAGAGACCGTGGCCGAGACGACCGCCGCCACCTGGCTGACGCAGGAGGCTCACGACCGCCTGCGCGCCGAGCTCGATCACCTGAAGGGGACCGGCCGTACGGAGGTCGCCGACCGCATCGAGGCGGCGCGCTCCGAGGGCGACCTCAAGGAGAACGGCGGCTACCACGCGGCCCGCGAGGAGCAGGCCAAGCAGGAGGCCCGCATCCGCCAGCTCGAGGAGCTGCTGCGCAACGCCGTCGTGGGCGAAGCCCCGCCGGACGACGGCGTCGTCGAGCCCGGCATGGTGGTCACCGCGACCGTCGCCGGTGACCGCATGACGTTCCTCGTCGGCTCCCGCGAGGTGGCCGAGGGCACGGGCATGGAGGTCTACAGCGAGAAGTCGCCGCTCGGCTCCGCGATCGTCGGCCGCTCGGCCGGCGAGACCACCTCGTACACGACGCCGACGGGCGCGACCATCGAGGTCGTCATCCACGAGGCCAAGCCCTTCCAGCCCTGACGCGGGCCGTCACCAGCCTGCAGTCGTCGGACGGGGGCCGGCCCTGACCTGCGCGGCCGGGCCGGCCGATCAGCCCTCGGCGACCCGATCAGCCCTCGGCGACCCGGTAACCGAGGTCCCGCAGGTGCGCGAGCAC
>JAEZBT010000158.1 GCA_023426865.1 Actinomycetes bacterium | reverse complement strand
GTAGCTACCGGATAACGGAAGGAACCCTTCGCCGCGATCGGCCCGCTGCCGCTACGCGCGGACCGTGAGGGTGCTGCGGCCGGAGGGCGCGCAGGTCGCGCGGGCGGGCCGGGCGTTGGTCGCCGCGCGCGAGGCCGCGGGACCCGTGGTGCGGATGGCGAACGTCGTCGCGGCGAGCGGTGGGGACAACGCGCGGCAGCTCTCGCTCGGCACGTACGTGCTCGCCCGCCGGTTCGAGGACGTCGTCGCCGCGGCGAACGGGCGGCTGGCGGCGATGTCGTCTGGCCGGTACGAGCTGCTGCGCAGCGAGGAGAAGGAGCGCGGCGGCGCCCGCAAGCTGGGCCTGGCGCTCAAGGTCGTCGACCACCACACCGAGCGCGAGCGCGACCCGGCGACGCTGTCCGGCGGCGAGACGTTCTACTTCGCGCTGAGCCTGGCGCTGGGGCTCGCGGACGTCGTCACGGCCGAGGCGGGCGGCACGGACCTCGGCACGCTGTTCGTCGACGAGGGCTTCGGCTCGCTCGACGGCGACACGCTCGACGTGGTCCTGGCCGAGCTCGGCCGGCTGCGCGACGGCGGCCGGGTCGTGGGCGTGGTCTCGCACGTCGACGCGATGAAGCAGTCGATCGCCGAGCGCATCGAGGTCCGCCGCGCCGCCGACGGCCGCAGCACCCTCACGGTCCGCGCGTAGCGGCAGCGGGCCGATCGCGGCGAAGGGTTCCTTCCGTTATCCGGTAGCTACCCTTCAGCACGCGTTCCGACGGGGCCGTCTACCAGGACCATCCCCGCTGGGCTAGCGCCAGCTCGTCCTCGAAGCGGTCCGGATCGGTGTTGCGGCGAAGGCCGGGCCCGCCCGCCGGCGGCAGGTGGCTCGGGATGCCCGCGAGTCGGCAGGCCTCGTCGAGCAGGGCGTCGTACGCGGCCTGAGCCGCCTCGAGCCGACGGCCGCGTGCCCAGATGCGCTCGTCGGACTCCAGCTCGCGGATGTGATCGGCCAGCACGCCCAGGCGGACCTGGATGGCGAGCACGGCGAGTGGGTCGTCGGCGTCGGGCATCGCGGAATGCGGCGAGACGACCTCATCCGGCAGGCCATCACGGCGTGCCCGACGGCGCTCCCGCCAGGCGCGCAGGCGTGCGCGCAGCCCGCGTGGCTCGGGTGCAGGGACGGTGACCGCGAACAGGCCGTAGACGGTCATCGGGAGTGCCACCCAGAACATCGACTCGGCCATGACGCGCCTCGCTGCGCTCGTCCCCTACACCTCCCAGGGTAGGCGAGTCGGCGCAGACTGACCATGCGTTCCGAGAGCGGACGTGGGCCGGAGGGGCGCTCCGCGGGCGCAGTCCGTAGCCTGCCATCATGCGCCGCCTGGTCTGGACCCTCGTCGTGCTCGCCGTCGCCGCGGGCGGGGCGTACCTCGCCGACACCCTGCTGCGGCAGCAGGCGGAGGAGCGCGTCGCGGCGGAGGTGCAGCAGGCGATCCCCGGCGTCGAGCAGGCGCCCCAGGTCACGATCGAGGGCTTCCCGTTCCTCACGCAGGTCGCCGCCGGCGAGCTGGAGAGCGTCCGCCTCACGGCCCCGGCCGCGACGGTCGAGGGGCTGCGGCTCGAGGACGTCGTCGTGCGCCTGCACGGCGTCGGCACCGAGTCCCCGTACACCGCGAGGACCGCCGAGATGACGGCCCTCGTCACGCCCGAGGCAGCCGAGGCCGCCCTCGGCCTCGCAGACCTCGACCTCGAGGTGCGCGACGGCGAGCTGCTCGCGACGGCGTCCGTGCTGGGCCTGCCGCTGGACGTCGCGATGACGGCGACGGCCGAGGACCACGACATCGTCGTCGACGTCGTGGCGTTCCTGCTGGGGGGCTTCCGGGTGGAGAGCACCGAGCTCCCGGCCGACCTCACCGCCCAGCTCCAGGACCTGCGGTTCCGGATCTCCGGCCTGCCGGCGGACATGAGCCTGACCGGCGTGACGGTCGTCGACGGCGGCATGGAGGTCGCAGCGGCGGGCACCAACCTCACGCTTTCCGCGGCGCGCTGACCACCAGGCGACGGGTTCCGTCGTTCTCGGGCGTGTCGGCCGGGCATGTTGCTGCGCCCGCGGGAGTCGACCGGCTAGCGTCTGGGTGACCGACGCCGGTCAGGCGGCGTCCCTGCGCTCCCGAGGACGACGATGAGCGACAGCACGAGCGGTACCTCGCCCGACACCGCGACCCCCGCCCCTGCGGCCGGCGCCCACGCTCCCCGGGAGCAGTGGTCCGGCCAGCTCGGTTTCATCCTCGCGGCGATCGGCTCCGCCGTCGGGTTGGGGAACATCTGGCGGTTCCCCGGGGTCGCGTACGACAACGGCGGCGGGGCGTTCCTCATCCCGTATCTGGTCGCGTTGCTCACGGCGGGCATCCCGATCCTGTGGCTCGACTACGCGATCGGGCACCGGTTCCGCGGGTCGGCGCCGACGGCGTTCCGGCGTCTGTTCAAGCCCGCCGAGGGCCTGGGGTGGTTCCAGGTCGCGATCAGCTTCATCATCGCGACCTACTACGCGGTGATCTTGGCCTGGGCCTTGTCCTACATGTGGTTCTCCGTGGACCTGGCCTGGGGTGAGGACCCGGCGGGCTTCCTCTTCGCCGACTTCCTGCAGGTGTCCGACGACGTGACGCCCGGCCTCGACTTCGTGCCTGGGGTGCTCGTCCCGTTGGCGCTCGTGTGGGCGCTCGCGCTGGGCATCGTGGCCTTCGGTGTGAAGCGCGGCCTCGAGCGCGCGAACCTGGTGATGATCCCGCTGCTCGTGGTGATGTTCGGTGCGCTCGTCGTCCGCGCGGTCACCCTCGAGGGTGCCGGCGACGGCCTGAACGAGTTCTTCACGCCCCAGTGGGACCGCCTCGGCGACGCCAGCGTGTGGATCGCGGCCTACAGCCAGATCTTCTTCTCGCTGTCGATCGCCTTCGGCATCATGATCACCTACTCGTCGTACCTGCGACGCAGGTCGAACCTCACGACAACCGGTCTCGTGGTCGGGTTCGCGAACTCCTCGTTCGAGCTGCTCGCCGGCATCGGCGTGTTCTCGGTCCTGGGCTTCATGGCCGCGCAGACCGGGACCCCCGTCTCCGAGTCGGGCGGCACCAAGGGCATCGGCCTGGCGTTCGTCGCCTTCCCGCAGATCCTGTCCGAGATGCCGGGCGGCCCGGTGTTCGGCGTGCTGTTCTTCGGCTCGCTCGCGCTCGCCGGCATGACCTCGCTCATCTCGATCCTGCAGGTCGTCTCGGCGGCGTTCCAGGAGAAGTTCGGGCTGAGCGTGCGGGGCGCGGCGCTCACCATCGGCGGCGTCGCCGCCATCGTGTCCGTTCTGCTGTACTCCACGACGACCGGCGTGACGCTGCTCGACACCGTCGACGACTACGTCAACAACGCGGGCATCGTGCTCTCCGCGATTGTCATGTGCGTGCTCGTCGGCCTGGTCCTGCGCAAGCTCACGGAGCTGCAAGGGCACCTCAACGCCCGCGTCGGTGTCCACGCGGGCACGTGGTGGAGGGTGCTCGTCGCCGTCGTCGTGCCCGTGGTCCTGACGTACATGCTGGTCCGGCACGCGATCGAACGCGTCGGTGACGGGTACGAGGGTTACCCGACCTGGTTCCTGAACGCATTCGGCTGGGGCTCGGTGGCGCTGTGCCTGGTGGTCGCGGTCCTCATCGCGCTCGTGCCCTGGCGTCGCAGCCCTGACGACTTCACGCCCGAGATCCTGCCCGCCGCGACCGAGAGGAGCCCGCGATGACCGGGACCGCCGTGACCTTTCTCCTGATCGCCGCCGCGGTGATCTGGGGCGGGCTCGCCGCGAGCGTGCTGAGGCTGCGTCGAGACGGGGGCGCCGAGGACGAGCGCCCGCACGACCTGTGACGCCGTCCGCCCGGCCCGCGACGGCGGCCCGCGGCTCCGGCTAACCTCGCCCCATGGCCACTCCGCACATCAGCGCCGAGCCCGGCGACTTCGCCCCTGACGTCCTCATGCCTGGCGACCCGAGGCGTGCGCAGCGCATCGCCGAGACGGTCCTGGAGGACGCTCGGCTCGTCAGCGACGTGCGCGGCATCCTCGGCTACACGGGCAGCTTCGACGGCCGGCCGGTGTCGGTGCTGGCCTCGGGCATGGGCATCCCGTCGATCAGCATCTACGCCACGGAGCTGTTCCGGTTCTACGGCGTCGAGCGGATCATCCGGATCGGCACGGCGGGCGGCATGGCCCCGCACCTGGAGGTGGGCGACGTCGTCATCGCGAACGTCGCGCACACCGACTCCTCGATCATCGGGAACAAGATCCCGCAGATCCACTTCAGCGCCGGCGCGACGTTCTCGCTGACGGCCGCCGCGGCGGAGGCGGCCGGCGTCGGTCGTCGCAAGAACGCCAAGGCCGCCGACGACGCGCCCGCGACCGCCCGTCGGCGCCGCCGCAAGAACGGCAGCGTCTACGTGGGCCCGGTCATCTCGAGCGACATCTTCTACTCCGACCGCCCGCTGACGAACGAGCTGCTGGTCAAGCACGGCACGCTCGCCGTCGAGATGGAGGCGGCCGGCCTGTACGCCGTCGCCGCGCAGGAGGGCAAGGAGTCGCTCGCGATCTGCACGATCAGCGACCTGCTCTTCCGCGAGGAGTCGCTGTCGTCCGCCGAGCGCGAGCAGCTCTTCGACAAGGCCGTGGCCCTCGGCCTCGCGGCCTTCGCGAACGCCTGACCCGCGCCGCGTCGGGAGGGGTCAGTCCTTCCCGATGACGTCCTTCGCCTTGTCGACGGCGGCGTCGATCTTCTCGTCGACGTCGTCGCCCGTGCGCTCCTTCACGAAGTCGGCGGCCTTGTCGAGCGCGCCCTCGACGGCGCCCTCGTTCTTGTCCAGCGCGTCCTTCGCCTTGCCGACCAGGTCGCCGATGTCCATGCCCTGCTCCTCGGTCCAGGGCCGCGCCACGTCGCGCGGCCGCACACGGTGATCGTTCTCCGCCCGCTCGGCGGACCGCAAGACCCGCCGAGCGAACGTCGCGGTCAGGCCGGCGGCGGG
>JAEZBT010000156.1 GCA_023426865.1 Actinomycetes bacterium | reverse complement strand
CGAGCGCGTCCACGACGGCGAACAGCTGGTCGCCGAGGAGCTGCTCGACGACGGCGACCCGCGCCTCGGGCGTCGCGAGCCGGTCGGTGAGGGCGTCGCGGACCCGGCGCTCGTGGGAGAGCACCCGGCCGAAGCGGAACATCTCCTCCTCGACCCGCTCCAGCGCGCCGCCGGCCTGCGCCGACGCCAGCACCGTCTCCGCCGCCAGCCGCTCGAGCGCCTCGATGAGGTCCTCGGGGACCGACCAGCGCAGCCGCGCCGCCGCGGCCACGAGGTCGACGACCCGCGCGTCGGCCTTGTCGCCGAGCAGGTCGACCGCCAGGCCCGCCTTGTCGTCGCCGTCCCGGGACGGGTCGCTGAGCGCGCGCCGCAACCCGCCGGAACGGTCGAGCGCGTCCACGACGGCGAACAGCTGGTCGCCGAGCTCCGCGGCCCGCGCTCCCGCGGCGGCCAGGACGGGCTCGAACCCGTCCAGCACCGCCTCGTACGACGCCTGGCTGACCCCACGCATCAGCGGTTCCTACCCCCCGTACCGTTCGCGCCGTCGCCGGCCGCGACCGAGGCCTCGAGGTCGTCGAGGAATCGGTCGATGACCCGCGACTGCCGCGCCTCGTCGGCGAGCGCCTCGCCGACGATCCGCGACGCGAGCTCGGTGGCCAGCGCGCCGACCTCGGCACGCAGCACGGTGGCGGCCTGCGCCCGCTCGGCCTCGATCTGCCGCTGGGCGTTGGTCACCATGCGCTCGGCATCGGCCGTCGCCTTGGCCCGTAGCTCCGCGACGATCTGCGCGCCCTCGGCGCGGGCGTCCTCGCGGATGCGCGCCGCCTCGGCACGGGCGCTCGACAGCTGCTGGTGGTACTTCGCCAGCGCCTCGGCGGCCTCTTCCTGCGCGGACTCGGCCTTGGCGAGCCCGCCCTCGATGCGCGCGGTGCGCTCGTCGAGGATGCGCGTGAAGGTCGGCAGCACCTTGCGCAGGAAGAAGTACGCGATGATGCCGAGGGCCACCGCCGACCCGACGATGTCGTACAGCGGCGGGATGAAGAGCCCGATCCCCTCGGGGACCGCTCCCTCCTCCGCAGCCAGGACGATGGTCGACAGCATCAGAACATCAGGCCGGCAACCAGGCCGATGAGGCCGAGCGCCTCGACCAGCGCCATGCCGATGAACATGTTGATGCGGAGCGCGCCCGCGACCTCGGGCTGGCGGGCGGTGGCCTCCTGCGTCTTCCCGACGAGCATGCCGATGCCGATGCCGGGGCCGAGCGTGGCGAGGCCGTAGCCGATGGTGGCGATGTTGCCGACGATGGTCTCCACGTCAGGCCTTTCCTTTCGTCGTCGTCCCGGACGGGCGTCCGGAGCGGTGCTGAGCGGTCGTGCGACCCGGGCCTCAGCGGGCCCGGAACATCAGTGGGCCTCCACTGAGAGGCTGATGTAGACGGCGGTGAGCAGCGTGAAGATGTACGCCTGCAGCGCCGCGACGAAGATCTCGAAGATCGTGAACGCGAAGGCGGCGCCGAACGTGAGGACGCCGACGGCCTTCAGCGCACCGCTCGCCTCGATGAACAGGTAGTTCGTCATGGAGAAGAACAGGACCAGCAGCAGGTGGCCGGCGAGCATGTTCGCCATGAGACGGATGGTCAGCGTGGCCGGCCGCAGGACGAAGGTCGACACGAGCTCGATGGGCGCCAGGATGATGTACACCGGCCACGGCACGCCCGACGGGAACAGGCTCGTCCGGACGTAGCCGAAGACCCCGTGGGCGCGCACGCCCGCCACGACGAACGCGATCCAGGCCACGACGGCGAGGATCAGCGGGACGGTGACGACGCTGGTCGAGGCGATGTTGAGGAATGGGATCACGCCGGTGATGTTCATCGCGAGGATCGCGAAGAACAGGGTCGTGAGCAGCGGGACGTAGGGACGCGCCCGGCGCTCGCCGAGCACCTCCTCCGCGATGTTCACGCGGACGAAGTCCAAGGCCATCTCTGCCACGTTCTGCCCGCGCCCCGGAACGAGCGTCGCGCGCCGCGCCGCCGCCCAGAAGAGCAGCGAGACGACGACCGCCGAGAGGAGCCGCACGAGGGTGATGCGGTTGAACTCGAAGGGCGTGCCCTCGAAGGCGATGGCCGGCGGGAAGAACTCGGCGATCGAGGGGATGTGGGGCCCGCCCTCGTCACCCGAGGCGGCGAGCAGCACGATCGTCGCAGCGGTGGACAGGGTGCACTCCCGAGGCTCGTGGACGGGGCGGTCAGTGCCCGGGCACGCCGCCGTACCAGTCGTTGCTGGATCGTGGGAATCCTAACCCATCGCCGGGGTCCCGCCGCGCCTCCGACCGTGGTCCGACCCCACGGATCCGGCGGTCAGGTGGGACCAACGACCTAGGGGTTCGGCGTGCGCGTCCCGGGGTCCACGTGCGGCACCCGTCCGGTCAGCGCGGCGCGCAGCTGGATGACCACGGCCGCCAGGATCCCGACGACGACGGTCCCCCCGAACACGGGCATGTGCACCGCCCCGGTGGCGCGCAGGCCGAGGACCGCACCGATCAGCACGAGGGCCGCGAGCAGCCACGAACCCACGGCGCCGCCGAGCGCGGCCGTGGGCGAGGATCGGGCCGTCGCGAGCATCGTCGCGGGCGTCAGCCCGGCCACCACTCCCCCGACGAGGCCGCCCAGCAGGCCGCCCCAGAGCCCGGGCAGGTCCGCGACGAGCCACCCGACCAGGCCCCCGACCACGACCAGCACCGCGGTCAGCACGAGGACTCCGCGCACCGCCCTGCGGAACACCCGTCCGAGCTCGGCCTGCACGTACTCGCTCGGGCCCTGACCCGGCATCGCCCCGTCACTCATCCGACCCCGACCTCCACCCGTCTCGGCAGCGGACCGCCGTCGTCGTCTCCGTCACCGTTCGCGCCGTTCCCGCCGTCGTCACCGCTGCCGTCCGTGCCACGGTCCCGCCGCCCGCGCAGGGGGCCGAGCGTGAGGCCCAGCGCCACCACCATCCCGATGCCGAGGCCCCAGAGCACCTGCGTCGTCGTCCACCGCACCAGCGCCGCGCCGCCGAAGGCGAACAGCGCGGTCCAGAGGTACATGATCAGCACGGCGCGGCGGTGCGAGTGGCCGAGCTGGAGCAACCGGTGGTGCAGGTGCCGCCGGTCGGGGTGGAACGGCGACTTGCCGGCCCCGACCCGCCGCAGCACCGCGAGTGCCATGTCCAGGAGCGGGAGCAGCAGCACGGCCACGGGGAGCAGCAGCGGCAGGAACGCCGGAAAGCCCTGGCGGGTCGGCAGGTCGGCATCGTTGACCTGGCCCGTCACGTGGATGGCCGCGGCGGCGATCGTCAGGCCGATGAGCATCGAGCCCGAGTCGCCCATGAAGATGCGCGCCGGGTGGAAGTTGTGCGGCAGGAAGCCGACGCACGCCCCGACCAGGATCGCGACCATCATCGTGGCGAGGTCCGCGTAGCTCTCCCCTGGTGTGTCGGTGGTGAGCAGGTACGTGTAGACGAAGAACGCCGTCCCGCCGATCGCGACGAGCCCCGCCGCGAGGCCGTCGAGGCCGTCCACGAAGTTCACCGCGTTCATCGCGATGACCACCATGAGCACCGTCGCCACCAGCGACATCGTCGACGAGGGGATCGTCTGCCCGGCGATCGGCAGCGCGTAGAGCTGGACCTGGCCGAGCCACGCCATCAGCCCCGCGGCGAGCACCTGACCGACGAGCTTGGTGAACCAGTCCAGCTCCCAGATGTCGTCCGCGGCCCCCAGCAGGCAGACCATCGCCGCGCCTCCGAGGATCGCCCAGGCGGTCGACCTCTCGAACTCCGCGGCGAGGAACGGCATGCGTGACGCGAAGGCGATCGCGACCGCCATCCCGAGCAGCATCGCGACGCCGCCCATCCGCGGGATCGGCGTCACGTGCACGTCCCGGTCGCGCACGGCGGTGATCGCGCCCGTGCGCAGGGCCAGCCACCGCGCGAGCGGCGTCATGAGGTACGTGACCGCCGCCGCGACCAGCGCCAGGAGCAGGTAGATCCTCACCCTGTGCCGCCCTCCGGGGCCTGGACGGGGGCGACGGCGGACAGCTCGGCCACGCCGAGCGCGCCGAGGCGCACGACGCGCAGGCGCTCCGTGGTCGCGTCGACGATGGTCGAGGCCACGCCGCCGGGCGCCGCTCCCCCGTCGAGGTAGACGTCGACGGTGTCGCCCAGCTGCTCGCGCGCCTCGCCCGCGGTCAGGGCCGCGGG
>JAEZBT010000166.1 GCA_023426865.1 Actinomycetes bacterium | reverse complement strand
CCGCCTCGGCCACCGCGACGACGTCGGCCACCGGGAGCCGGGCGAGCGCGTCGAGGTCCGCGGGCGCCGACCCGCCGACCGCCGCCACGAGCGCGGCCATCACGGGGTGCTCCGTCGTCATGCGCCTCCCACCTCCACGAGCGTCCGGCGGCTCATTGCCCCGGCCCCGGCTGCACCGGGTGTCGGGCTTGATCGTTGCGGAAGGGGTCCCACCGCGTCGAGGCCGGGTTAGCATCCGGCATGCGACTGCGCGGAGAAGACCTGACCTGGCAGGAGATCGACGGCGAGCTGGTGATCCTCGACCTGGCCCGCTCGTCGTACCTCACCACCAACGGCACGGGGGCGTTCCTGGCCAAGCTCCTGACGGCCGACCGCAGCGCCGAGGAGCTCGCCGAGGCCCTCGCCGCGGAGTACCAGATCACCACCACCGAGGCTCGCGAGGACGTCGACGCGTTCGTGGCGGAGCTGGCGCGTCTGGAGCTGCTCGAGGCCGCGGAGAGCTGAGCCGCCCAGCCGGGTGCCCCTCCGGGTGAATTAGCCCGGTGTATGGCGGAGATTTCCGATTCGTCACGTACCCTGGACCCTCCAGGGGGCAGATGCTCCCGTATCCCCTGAAACAGGACGAGACGGTGGCGGACGAGGCGACAGGCGGCACACCCCCCTCGCCGCAGTCTGCCCCGCGTCCCGGCGTGCACGTCGTCGTCGTGACGTTCAACAGCGCCGACGTGCTGCCGACGCTGCTCGCGAGCCTCGACGACGGCCTCGTAGGCCTCCGCTGGCACCTCACGGTGGTCGACAACGCCTCCGCCGACGGCACGCCCGACCTGGTCGCCCGGCTCGCGCCCGACGCGCGGCTCGTCACCACCGGCCGCAACGCGGGCTACGCCGCCGCGATCAACGCCGGCGCCCGCCACGGCGCGCCGGACGAGGTGCTCCTCGTCCTCAACCCGGACGTGCGGCTGCACCCCGGCTCGGTCGCGGCCCTGGTCGACGCGCTCGCCGACCCGCGCGTCGGCATCGCCGTCCCGCGCCTGGTGGGGCCTGACGGCGCCACCGCACCCTCGCTGCGCCGCGACCCGAGCGTCGGCCGCGCCTGGGCGGAGGCCCTGCTCGGCGGGGACCGGGCAGCGCGCCTCGGCTGGTCGGAACGGGTCACCGAGCCGGGCGCGTACACCCGCCCGCGCGACGCCGACTGGGCCACCGGCGCCGCCATGGCCATCTCCCCGGCGTGCCGGGACGCCGTCGGCGACTGGGACGAGTCGTTCTTCCTGTACTCGGAGGAGGTCGACTACTGCCAGCGCACGCGCGACGCCGGGCTCTCCGTGCGCTACGTGCCGGACGCCGTCGCGACGCACCTGTCGGGGCCGTACGGGGGCGACGTGGACCTCTGGCGGCTCGTCGTGCGCAACCGGCTCACGCTCTTCGCCCGGCGGCACTCGCGGGCGTCGGCGGCCGCGTTCCGCGCCGGCGTGCTCCTGGGCCAGGCTCTGCGCGCGCCGCTGAGCCCGGCCGGACGCGCGGGCGCCGCAGAGGCCTGGGCGCACACCGGCCGGCCCACGGGCTTCGTCTGGTTCGCCGCGCAGGACTGGTGGTACCACAACCGCGCGCACTCGGACTTCCAGCTCATGCAGGAGGTCGCCCGGACCCGCCCGGTGCTCCTCGTCAACAGCCTCGGGCTGCGGCTGCCGACGCCCGGCCGCACCACCAACCCTGCCCGCCGCATCGGCCGCAAGCTGCGCAGCATGGCCAAGCTCGTCCGGCGCCCGGTCCCAGGCCTGCCCGGCTACCACGTGATGACGCCGATCATGCTGCCGGTCTACGGCGACGGGGCGCTGGCGCGCCTCAACGCCTGGGCCGTCCGCCTCCAGGTGCGAGCGGTGGCGACGGCGATCGGCGTCGGGCGCCGGCCGACGATCGCCGTGACCATCCCGACCGCCTGGCCGGTCGTGCGCCGCATGCGCCGGTCCGCGCTCCTGTTCAACCGGTCCGACCGGCACTCGGAGTTCCCCGAGGCGGACCGCACGCTCGTCGCGGGCCTGGAGGACGCGCTGCTGCGCCACGCCGACCGCGTGCTCTACGTCAGCCACCAGCTCATGGCCGAGGACGCGCCTGCCGTCGGCGTCCGCGCCGTCTTCCTCGACCACGGCGTCGACGTCGAGCACTTCGCGCCGGCCGACGACACCTCCGCCCGCCCGGAGCCGGAGCTCGCGGACGTGCCCGGACCGGTGATGGGGTTCTTCGGCGGACTGGACGACTACGTCGTGGACATGGCGCTCATCGCGGAGACGGCGCGCGCGATCCCCGAGGCGAGCCTCGTCCTCGTCGGCGACGCGACGTGCCCGATGGACGAGCTCGAGGCCCTGCCGAACGTGCACTGGCTCGGCTACCAGCCCTACGAGCGGATCCCCGCGCTGGGCCGGCACTTCGACGTCGCGCTCATGCCGTGGCTCGACAACGAGTGGATCCGGTACGCGAACCCGATCAAGCTCAAGGAGTACCTGGCTCTCGGCCTGCCGGTGGTCTCCACCGACTACCCCGAGGTCCACCACGGCGACGGCCACGTGTCCGTCGCCCGCGACCGCGCCGAGTTCCCCGAGCTCGTGCGCCGTCACCTCGCCGACCCGGGCGACGCCGAGACCCGTCGCGCACGCCGCGCGGCGGTGCTCGGGGCCACCTGGCGCGCACGCGCCGACCAGCTCCTCGAGATCGCCGCAACAGCAGGGAGGCCATGACATGTGCGGGATCGCAGGGATCCGGAGCTTCACCGGGCACACACCCACCGGCTTCACGCTCACCGCGATGGCGGACACGCTGGTCCACCGTGGCCCGGACGCGTCCGGGTACTGGGTGGGCGACGGCATCGGGCTGGCGCACCGGCGCCTGTCGATCATCGACCTCGAGGGCTCGCCGCAGCCGATGGCCAGCCCCGACGGCCGCTGGCACCTGGTGTTCAACGGCGAGATCTTCAACTACCGCGAGCTCCGGTCCCGCTTCGCGGGGGCGTTCGACTTCCGCACCGCCGGCGACGGCGAGGCGATCCTCGCCGGGCTGGTCACCCACGGCATCGGCGTCGTGGAGCACCTGCTCGGCCAGTTCGCGTTCGCGGCCCACGACGCGCACACGGGCGACACCTACCTCGTGCGCGACCGCCTGGGCGTCCTGCCGCTGTTCTACCGGCTCGACGGACGCGAGCTCGTCTTCGGCTCCGAGATCAAGGCGGTCCTGGCGGGCTCGCGCGCCGCGCCCGAGGTCGACCTCGCCAGCCTCGGCGCCTACCTGCGCGGTCGCTCGGTCCCTGCGCCGGACACCCTCGTCGAGGGCGTTCGCAAGCTTCCCGCCGCGCACGTCCTGCGGGTCGACCGCAGTGGCCGGTCCGAGCTCACGCGGTACTGGGCCCCACCCGCGCCCGACGCCGAGGGCACCTGGACACCGGCGAGCGCCATCGACGCGGTCGCGGAGGCCGTCCGCGAGGCCGTCGCGGCCGCGCTGGTCGCCGACGTGCCGGTCGGCGCCTACCTCAG
>JAEZBT010000165.1 GCA_023426865.1 Actinomycetes bacterium | reverse complement strand
CCGGGCGCAGCGTCTCGTGGCCGGCCTGCGGGTTCACCGCGCACGCGACGGTCATGCCGCCCTGCACGTGGCCGAGACACACGTTGCAGCGCGCGCACGGCCGCACCAGGCCCGGCGTCCCCGCGGCCAGCTTCCGCGGCAGCTCGGGATCGGCGACGAGCGCGCGCCCCATGCCCACGAAGTCGATCTCGCCGTCGGCCACGGCCTTCTCCGCGATCTCCGCCGAGATGGAGCCGGTCGCCACGACCGGTACGTCGACCGCGGCGCGCAGCGCCACCGCACCCGCGAGCGACGGCGCAGGGCCCTGGTACATCGGGGGAACCGCCCAGTGCGTCGCCTCCGCCGCGCCGTCGTCGGTCACCAGGACGTCGGCGCCGGCGGCGACGAGCAGGCGCGCGACCTCGATCGACTCGGCCAGCTCGCGGCCGCCCGGCACGTGGTGGGTGAGCGACAGGCGCACGCTCACGGGGAGCCCGGGCGCCGCCTCCTTCGCGGCCCGGACCAGCTCGACCGCGAACCGCGCCCGGTTCTCGAGGCTGCCGCCGTAGGCGTCGGTGCGCCGGTTCCAGACGGGCGTGAGGAACTGGTCCACGAGGTGACCGCCGCGCGCGTACACGTCGATCGCGTCGAAGCCCGCCTCGGCGGCGCGTGCCGCCGACTGGCCGAACCGCTCGACGAGGGCCCTGATCTCGTCCGCGAGCAGCGCCCGGCACGTGACCACGGGGTTCGCGGTCCACGAGTTGTCCGACGCCGACACCGGCGCCTCGCGCCCCGGTTCCGGCCCGCCGACCCGGCCCGCGCCCACCGTGAGCTGCGCGCCCACGCGACCGCCGGCGTCGTGCACGCCGTCGGTGAGGTACCGCAGGTGGGGGACGAACGCGTCGGCGTCCACGCGCGTGGCGGAGCGGCTCGGGGCCTCGTGCTCCGTCGACACGAGCATCCCGCCGACGAACACCAGGGCGGCGCCGCCGCGGGCGCGGGTGGCGTAGAAGGCGCGGTCGCGCGAGCTCGGCGTGCCGTCCGCGTGGGCCAGGCGCACGCGCATCGGGGGCATCACGATGCGGTTGGGCAGCTCCAGTGGGCCGAACATCCCCGGGGCCAGCAGGTGCGGGTAGGAACCCATCGGGGCGGCGCCTCTCGTCGTCGAGCACGGGGCGGCCCACCGTCGCTCCGGCGGCGCAGCCCAGGACTCCCTCATTCTTAGAAGGGCATCGGGTGTGATCGGCGGGCCCATGGTCCCGACGTGCTGGTCCGCCCGGACCGCCCGCGGCACCCGGGCGTCGGCGCGGGCGGCTACCGTCGCCGGGTGAGCACCGAGCAGACCGACCGGCCCGACCGGCCCAACCCTGTCGCACCCACCGCCCGCGCGCTCGCGGACTCGTGGGTCGAGACTCTCGCCGATCTCGACCCGATGGTGGCGACCACGCTGGGCGTCCGCCCCGGGGACGACCGCCTGCCCGACCTCGGACCCGAGGGACTGGAGGCTCTCGCCGACGCCGAGCGCGCCGTCCTCGCGGCGCTGCCCGGTGCGCGCGTGACCGACGACGACGACCGTCGGTGCGCCGCCCTCCTGCGCGACCGTCTCGAGACCCGGCTCGCGCTGCACGACGCCGGCGAGCTCCTCGCAACCCTGCGACCGGTCGCGTGCCCGGTGCACACGCTCCAGTCGATCTTCCTCATGATGCCGACCGCCACGCCGGACGACTGGGCCGTCGTCGCGCGGCGTATGGCCCGGGTGGCGGGCGCCACGACGGCTTATCAGGCCTCGCTCGCCGAGGGGCTGCGCACCGGTGCGCGCAGCGCCCCGCGGCAGGCCGAAGTGGTGGCGGAGCAGCTGGGACAGTGGCTCGCGGCCGACGACGGAGCGGGCTGGTTCTCGGGGTTCGTCGCCACGGCCGGCGTGCCGGGCCTGGAGAGCGAGCTGGCGCGTGCGGCGGCGTCGGCCACCGAGGGCGTCGCACGGCTGCGGGACTGGCTCACGGATACCTACCTGCCGGCGGTCGCGGACGTGCCGGACGCCGTCGGACGCGACCGCTACCTGCTCGGGTCCCGCATGTTCCTGGGGACGAGGGTCGACCCGGAGGAGGCGTACGACTGGGGCTGGGGCGAGCTCGCTCGCATCGAGGCGGAGATGGCCGCCGAGGCGGACCGCGTCCGGGCCGGCGCGACGCCCGCGTCGGCGTTCGCGTACCTCGACGCCGAGGGCGCGGCCATCGACGGCGTTGCGGAGGTGGCCGCCTACCTGCAGCGCCTCATGGACGACACGATCGCCGACCTCGACGGGCGGGTCGTCGACGTCGCCGAGCCGGTCCGCCGCGTCGAGGCGATGATCGCGCCGCCCGGCGCGGCCGCGGCGCCGTACTACACGCGGCCCTCGCTGGACTTCTCGCGCCCCGGGCGCACCTGGCTGCCGACGCTCGGGCGTACCCGCTTCCCGCTCTACGACCTGGTCAGCACCTGGTACCACGAGGGCGTCCCCGGCCATCACCTGCAGCTCGGCACGTGGGCGTACCGCTCGGGCGCCCTGTCCCGGTTCCAGACGTCGGTCGGCTCGATCTCGGCCACCACGGAGGGCTGGGCCCTCTACGCCGAACGGCTCATGGACGAGCTGGGCTACTTCGAGGACCCGGGAGTCCGGCTCGGCTACCTGGACAACCAGCGGATGCGCGCCGTGCGGGTCGTCATCGACATCGGCATGCACCTGGGGCTGCGGATCCCGGCGTCGGCGGAGGCCGCAGGCTTCCACCCCGGCGCGACGTGGACGGCCGGGCTAGGCGAGGAGTTCTTCGCGGCGCGCAGCGGCTCGCCGGCCGCGTTCGTGCGCAGCGAGGTGGTGCGCTACCTCGGCTGGCCGGGCCAGGCGATCAGCTACAAGCTCGGCGAGCGCGCCTGGCTGGCGGGTCGCACGGCGGCCCGGCGCCGCCGCGAGATCGCCGGCGGATCGTTCGACCTGCGGGCGTGGCACACCGCCGCCCTCGGCCTGGGCTCGCTCGGGCTCGCGGACCTCGAGCGGGAGCTCGGGACGCTCTGACGCACGGACGGGTCAGCGGCGGCGCCCGAAGATCCCGCGGCGCCCGGCGTCGGCACTCACGTCTTCGCCGGCATCCTGCGTCAGCTCGTCGTCCTCGACAGGATCGAAGACAGGAAGCGGGAGCGCGAGGTTGTCGCCGCCCGACGGCGGGACCCGCCGCACGATGTGCCGCACGATGGCGTGCACCACCTCGACGTCCTGGGTCAGGTACCTCTCCAGAGCACCGTCCGGGAGCGTCTCGCCGATCAGGGCGGAACCACCCTTCTCGTTGATCTGCACGGAGAACTCGACGTCGGCCCAGGAGTCGCCGCGATCGAGGCGCACGAAGCGCATGCCCGGGGGCGACTCGCCGGAGACCTCGGTGCCGAAGAGCACGTACAGGACGGGCGTGACGGCGTCGGGGAACGACGCGGAGAACTCCCGGTCGAGCGGGTGCCGCCCGAGGTTGACCAGGACGACCGGCGCCGCCCCGGTGGCGATCGTGCCGAACGCGACCATGCGGGCCAGGTCCAGGAACGACAGACGTTCCACGCGCCGCGGCTCGAGGTCCGGCAGGAGCCCCAAGGGTGAGGCCACGGGGACGTCACCCGTCGACGGCGCGACCAGCGGCACCGGGACCCGGGGCGCCGCGACGACATCGGGCAACGGGCCGGGCGGCGCGAGGTGGTTGCCCTGGCCGTAGGTGGCGCCGATCGCCTGCGCCCACGTGAGGCTCTCCTCGGACTCGATGCGCTCGACGCAGATCGCGGCACCCGTGCGCTCCGCGTGCCGCAGGGCGCTGGTGACCAGCGCGGCGGAATCGAACGGTGAGGCATTCTGGAGAAGACCGACGACGATCTTGACGACGTCCGCGTGCAGCACCGGGAGCAGGACGACCGTGCCGCGGCGGGCCCCGACGTCATCGACTGCGACACCCCAGCCCATCGAGCGCGCGCGGTCCACCGCAGCCACGAGCCCGGCCGGATCGGCCACGAGGGCGTTGTCGTTGACCTCGACGAAGACGCGCAGCTGTGCCTCGGCGCGGCCGATGTCCGCCCGGAGGTCGGCCGGGCACTCCGGGCCCAGCGACTCCGGCTCCGCGTTGACGAAGACCGACAGCGACGGAGGCAGACCAGCCTCGAGAACGGCGCGGAATGCTGCGGCCCGGCAGACCCAGTCCAGCTCGGCGACACGACCGACCGCAGCCGCCTGCGAGAACAGGGCACCAGGGCTCTCGAGGTCGGTCCCGGCCGGGCCCCGGGCGAAGGCCTCCATGCCGACCACCTGCATCGTGCGGAGGTCGAAGATCGGCTGGAACACGACGCGGACCGAACGCGTGTCGATCACCGAGCCGATGTCGACACTCGTGAGGCTGGTCGTGCTCATGGCAACCCTCCGGGACCTGCCCATCCCGCGTGCCGGGGGCGCGGGATGACCGACCGCTGCTGCCGGTCGCCGTCCAGATCGACCGCGTGCCCACGGTGTTGACCCGTTTCCGTGATCAAGAAGATGCGAGGCGACGGTCCTGTGCCGGGACCGCAGGACCTGCCTACGGTTGACCCTCCAGGAGAAGGAGAACCTCATGAACGTGCTCGTCAACGTCACCCCGGACGGCCAGGTCGGCGGGGGCTGGGGCAAGGCCCCGCGCATCGCCGTCGCCGAGGTGGCCGACGGTGCCGTGACAGCGTGGACCGAGCACGACGTCGAGTGGGACCGGCTGCACGACGAGGGCGGCGAGGGCTCGCACCACGCGCGCATCGTGCGGTTCGTGCGCGAGCACGGGGCCGAGGTGATCGTGACGGGTCACATGGGCCCGCCGATGCAGCACACGCTCGGCAAGCTCGGCGTCCGCCTCGTGCTCGGCGCCACGGGCGACGCGCGGGCCGCGGCGGTGGCCGCGACCCGCGCCTGACCTCACAGGGCCGGCCTCACGCCCCGAGCCTGCGGTAGGCCCGCGTCGCCACCGGGACCGTGATCGCCAGGAGCACGGCCGGCCAGGCCACCGCCAGGAGCGCGGCGTTCTCGCTCGCCCAGGTGATGCCGGCCACCCCCGGGTTGCCGAACAGGTCCCGGACCGCCGTCGTCGTCGCGGACAGCGGGTTCCACTCCGCCGCCACACCGAGCCAGCGCGGCATCGTCCCGGGGTCGAGGAACACCGTCGACAGGAAGCCGACCGGCCAGACGAGGATCTGCACCGCCATGACCGCCTCAGGGCCCGACACGCGGAGCCCGAAGAGCAGGCCGAGCCACAGCACGGCCAGGCGCAGCCACAGGAGGAGCAGGTAGGCGAGCAGCGCCGCCCCGAGACCGCCGTCCAGGCGCCAGCCGAGCGCCAGCCCGGCGAGCGTCAGCACCGACAGCTCGAGGACCGAGGCGGCCAGGTCGGCGATCACGCGACCCAGGAGGACGGCACCCGAGGAGATGGGCAGCGATCGGAACCGGTCCGTGAGGGTGCGGGCGGCGTCGGTCGCGACGGCGGTCATGGTCGTCTCGACGCCGAAGAGCATCGTGAGCGTCAGGACCCCCGGGACGACGAACGGCATGTAGTCGGCGGCGGTGCCGGCGATCGCGCCGCCGAAGAGGCCGCCCATCATGAGGACGATCAGCACGGGGAAGAGCAGCTGGACGGCGACCGCCCCGGGCCGGGTGCGCCAGTGGTCGACGGTGCGGCCCGCGAGGACCCAGGCGTCGCGCCAGAGGGACGGACCGCGGCGCACGGGGCTGCCCCACGCAGCCGCCAGCGGCGGGTAGGTCGAGATCCGCTCCGTCATCGGGCCACCTCCGTGTGCAGGTGCAGGTAGACGTCCTCGAGGGTCGGTGGACGCAGGACCAGCCGCGGCTCCCCCACCAGGGCCCCGAGCTCCGCCGGGGTGCCGGTGGCCACCACCCGCCCCTCGCGGAGGATGACGACGTCGTCGGCGAGCTCGTCGGCCTCCTCCAGGTACTGGGTGGTCAGCAGGACCGTGACACCGTCGTCGGCGAGCGCCCGCAGGGCGGCCCAGACCTCGCGCCGCACCTGGGGGTCGAGGCCCGTCGTCGGCTCGTCCACGAAGAGCACCTCCGGTGTCGTGACGAGCCCGGCGGTCAGGTCGAGGCGCCGGCGCATGCCACCGGAGTAGGTGGAGACGGGACGGTCGGCGGCGTCGGTGAGCCCCGCCCAGGCGAGCAGCGCCTCGGCCCGGACGCACGCGTCGTCCCTGCTCAGGCCGCTGAGACGACCGAAGAGGACGAGGTTCCGGCGACCGGAGAGCACCTCGTCGACGGCCGCCACCTGGCCTACCAGGCCGATCGCTGCCCGCACGGCGACCGCGCCGCGCACGACGTCGTGGCCGGCCACCCGGACCTCGCCGCCGTCCGGCGCGGTCAGCGTCGTGAGGATGCGGATGAGCGTGGTCTTGCCCGCGCCGTTGGCACCGAGCAGGGCGCAGATCCGACCGCGGCCGACGGCGAGGTCGACGCCGTCGAGTGCCGGGCGGTCCATGCCGGGGAACGTCTTGCGCACCCCGCGCACGACGACCGCGAGGTCGTCGGACGGGTGGGTGTGACGCGTGGGAGCGTCCGCCGGCGGCACGGCGTCGGACGGTGGGACACGGGGCGGGGTCGGAGTCTCGGTCATCGGTACCTCCTGATCGGCAGGTCGTACATAGTACGATACATAGTACGAGGTGACAACCCTAGGATGCGGTCATGGCAGCGCATGGGAGCGGCGACCCGGCCCGGCTCGTCGGCCTGCTCTGGGCCGCGCCCGGCACGAGCGGGGCCTCCGGCCGCAGTGGCCTGTCGACGGCGCGGGTCGTCGACGCCGCCGTGGCACTGGCGGACGCCGAGGGGCTGTCCGCGGTGACGATGCGACGGGTGGCGGATGCGCTCGGCGTCGGGGCCATGTCGCTGTACACCTACGTCCCCGGCCGGTCGGAGCTCGTCGAGCTCATGCTGGACCAGGTGGCCGGCCAGGTGTACGACGGCGGCGACGTGCCCGGCCGGGTGCGCGACGCGGCGGGCTGGCGCGCAGGGGTGATGCGGGTCGTCGAGGCCAACTGGGCGCACCACCTGCGGCACCCGTGGACGATCGACGTCCCGCCCGCGCGGCCCGTCCTCGGGCCCGGGGTCACCGGGAAGTACGAGCTCGAGCTCGCGCCGCTGGACGGCATCGGGCTGTCCGACCTCGAGATCGAGCACGTGCTCTCCTCCGCGCTCGGGCTCGTCGGGCACGCGGCCCGCTGGACCATCGGCCTGGAGCGGGTCCGGGCCGAGACGGCGCTCACCGAGCTGCAGTGGTGGGAGACGGTCGGCCCCGCCCTCGGCGCCGCGATGCGCGGGCGCTCGTTCCCGCTCGCCCAGCGTGTCGGGAGCGCCGTCGGGGAGGCGGTCCAGGCCGCCGACGACCCCGAGCTGTCCATGCGCTACGGCATCGAACGCCTCTTGGACGGGGTCGCCGCGCGGCTCCGGTAGACTGGGGTCGTCGCATTTCCCCTGTGTCGCGCCCGCCGCCTGTCGGTGAGGCGCGGGTGTGCAGCCGGACGACCGGCCGAGTGTTCGGGATGGGCGACGACGCCACCGACGACTTGGATCCCTCATGACTGCTGCCCTGTCCGCGCCCTCCGCTGCCCTCGACACCCCTGAGGCGGCCCTCGAGACAGCCGCCGAGACCGCCGCGGTCCCCGGCGCCGACGGCGTCGACCTCGCCGACCTCGGCCTGCCCGCGCCCCTGCTGCGCGCCATCGGGGACCTGGGCTTCGTGCGCCCGACCCCCGTCCAGGAGCAGACCATCCCGGCGCTGCTCGCCGGCCGCGACCTCATCGGCGTCGCGCAGACCGGCACCGGCAAGACCGCCGCGTTCGGCCTGCCGCTCCTGGCGGGCGTCGACGCCGGCGTCCGCGGCGTGCAGGCACTCGTGCTGGTCCCGACCCGCGAGCTCGCGCTCCAGGTGGCCGACGCCGTGGGCTCCTTCGCCAAGCACCTGCCCGGCGTGCGCGTGGTCGCCGTCTACGGCGGTGCGCCCTACCTGCCGCAGCAGCGCGCGATCGCGGGCGGCGCGCAGGTGGTCGTCGGGACGCCGGGGCGTGTGATCGACCACCTCGACCGCGGCTCGCTCGTGCTCGACGACGTCCGCACGTTCGTCCTCGACGAGGCCGACGAGATGCTGCGCATGGGCTTCGCCGAGGACGTCGACCGCGTGCTGTCGTCCGCGCCGGCCGAGCGCCAGGTGGCCCTGTTCTCCGCGACCATGCCGCCCGGCATCGTCGCCGTCGCCGAGCGCCACCTGCGCAACCCCGAGCGGGTCGCCGTCGCACGCCAGGCCACGACCGCGGCCGGGGTACGCCAGTCGTACGCGGTCGTGCCGTTCAAGCAGAAGGTCGAGGCGCTCGCGCGGGTCCTGGCGACCACGGACGCCGAGGCGACGCTCGTCTTCACGCGCACCCGGGCGGGTGCGGAGGAGACGGGCGCGGCCCTGGTCTCGCGCGGCATCGCGGCGGCGACGCTGTCCGGTGACGTCGCGCAGAAGGACCGCGAGCGCATCGTGGAGCGGCTGCGGGCGGGGACGGTCGACGTCGTCGTGGCGACCGACGTCGCGGCGCGCGGCCTGGACGTGGACCGGATCGGGCTCGTCGTGAACCTCGACGTGCCGACCGAGCCCGAGAGCTACGTGCACCGCATCGGCCGCACCGGCCGGGCGGGACGCGCGGGCCAGGCGCTGACGTTCGTCACGCCCGCCGAGCGCGGCCGCCTGCGGGCGATCGAGCGCACCATCCGGGCGACGCTCGAGGAGACCTCGATCCCGACGGGCGAGCAGGTCGCCGCGCACCGCGTGGGCCAGCTCCTCGCCGAGGCGTCCGGTCGGGACCCCGAGGGCCTGTTCCGACGCGCCGTCGCCGAGCACTGCGCCGCGACCGGCACCGACGCCGCAGGCCTCGCCGCCGCACTGCTCGCCGCCGCCGTCGGGCCCATCCCCGAGGACATCACCGC
>JAEZBT010000104.1 GCA_023426865.1 Actinomycetes bacterium | reverse complement strand
ACGGAGGGCGGCCCCGTCGAGGTCGCCCTCGTCGGCGTCGACGACGCCCACCTGGACCGTGACCGCTTCCCTGCCTCGACGCGGGCGCAGCACTCGGCGGCACAGGCTCCGCCGGACGTGCGCCTCGGGGGCACGCACGCCCCCTACCGGCGGGTGCTCGACGCCATGCACGGTGACGGCGTCGACTCGATCCTGGCGGGGCACACGCACGGCGGCCAGCTCTGCGTGCCGGGCTGGGGTGCGCTGGTGACGAACTGCGACCTCGACACCCGCCGCGCGAAGGGCCTGCACGGCTGGCCGGGCGCGCGGCCGGACTCCCCGGACGGGGCTGCGTCGTCGTGGCTGCACGTGTCCGCCGGGCTCGGGACGTCGCCCTATGCGCCCGTGCGCTTCGCGTGCCGTCCCGAGGCGACGCTGCTCACGCTCGTCCCGCGCGAGGGCTGACCGCGCGGCACCGCGCCAGGCGGCCGGTGACCGCGGGACGAACGGGTTTCATGGCGGGGGTGCGGCTGGGCTATCCTTGCCGGGCACCTTCGGGGTGTGGCGCAGCTTGGTAGCGCGCTTCGTTCGGGACGAAGAGGTCGTGGGTTCAAATCCCGCCACCCCGACGTATGGAAGGCCCTGACCGGCGGACGTCGGTCAGGGCCTTCGTCGCTCACCTCGACCGAGCTCGTCCGGGCTCGCCTCGAGGTGACGCGCCAGCGTCGCGACGAGGTCCTCCGTGCTCCGCCGCTGCGCCTCGGGGCCTGTCACGTTCGCGAGCAGCAGCCCGTCGACGAAGGCCAGCAAGTCGCGCGCGCGGACCCGGGCCTGCGCCAACGGCGTCGTGGGAAAGAGGTCCAGCAGGGTGTCGAGCAGGCGCTCGGTCCCGACGGCGAGCGCCGCGCGCAGCTCCGGTCGGCGGGCCGACTCCAGGACGAGCTCGTAGCGGGCCAGGGTGCGCAGGCGGCCGGGACCGTGCAGGGCGTCGTCCAGGACCCGCGTCAGGGTCTCCAGCGGCGTACCGGCACTCTCGAGGAGCTCGAGGTCGAGCTGCGCCAGGCGCGGGACGGCGGCGGCGAGCAGGTCGGCCCGGCTGCGCAGGTAGTAGGACGTCGAGCCTGGCGGGAGCTCCGCCTCCTCGTCGACGGCGCGGTGGGTCAGGCCCCGGCTGCCCCGCTCGCCCAGGACGGTGACGACGGCGTCGGCGATCCTCGTGCGGCGGTCCTCCGGACCGGACATCAACGCCTCCTCTTGCCCGAGCTTCTCGACATCCATAGAGTACGGCCTTTACGTCTGTAGAGGCGTGCAGGCAACGACCGTGCGCCGCACGACAGGAAGGGCATCCCATGAGCTCCGTCACCGCCCTGCCGCTCGGCTTCTTCACCACGGTCCTCGTGGTCTCCGCGTGCACGTTCGTGGCGCTCCGGCCACCGTTGCCGCAGCACTCCCGGCCGTTCCGCCTCTCGTTCGCGCTGGGGTACCTCGTCAACGAGCAGCCGCTCCTCGGGCTGGTCCTGCTCGCGCCCGGCGTGGCCGCCACCCTCACGTCCGAGGTCGGGGAGCCGGCGTGGTGGCTCGCTGTGGCGCTCACCGCGATCCCGGTCGCGGGCCTCGCCGCCCTGGCGCTCCGGACCCGCTCCGCCCGTCCCGCCCTGGAGTCCGCGCTCGCGCGGACGCCAGGCATCGGCATGCCCCGGACCAGGCCGTCAGCGCTGCGAATCCTGCTGCCCGCCCTCTTCTGGCACCCGGGCGTCCGTCGGCTCCGCAACCGCCACTACGGCAGCCACCGGAACCAGCGCCTCGACGTCTACCGTCCGCGCCGGGGCGTCGCCGGAGCCCCGGTCCTGCTCTACCTGCACGGCGGCGGGTTCCAGACGGGCAGCAAGGTGCTCGGCGGCCTCCCGCTGCTCCACCGCCTCGCCGCGGCCGGCTGGGTCTGCGCCAGCGCGAGCTACCGGCTGCGGACCCGGTACGCGGACTCGCTGGACGACGCGCGTCACGCGCTCGCCTGGCTCCGCGAGCACGCCGACGAGCTCGGGGCCGACCCGGCGCGGGTCGTCATCGCCGGAGGCTCCGCGGGGGCGCACCTCGCCACGACGATCGCCCTGACCGACCCCTCCGTGTCCGCCGCGATCGGGTTCTACGGCTACTACGGGCCTGCCGGGCGTCCCGCGCCGGGTGCACCCGCCTCGCCGTACGACTGCCTCTCCCCGGAGGCGCCGCCGACTCTGCTCGTGCACGGGACGCTGGACACGCTGGTCCCGATCGGGGAGGCGCGGCGGTTCGCGGACCGGCTCGACGCCGTCGCGACCGCGCCCGTCGTCCTCGCCGCGCTGCCGGGCACCCAGCACAACTTCGACTTCTTCCACTCGCTGCGCAGTACCGCGGTCGTGGACGCGGCCCACGCGTTCGCCGACTGGGCCGTCCGGCGTCAGCCCGGCAGCGCTCGCCCGGCGCCCCGGGCGGTCACGGCACGCCGCTAGCGTGCGGGAACGCCACCTCCCCGGGCCCGGCGACTCGCTACTCTGCGCGGCATGACTCCCGTCGTCGTCGGCGACCCCGGCACGCGGCCCACGTGGGACGAGTGGGCTCTCGGCATCGCCACCGCGGTCGCCTCGCGCGCGGACTGCACGCGCCGCAAGGTGGGCGCCGTCATCCTCGGGCCCGACCACCGCGTGCTCGCGACCGGCTACAACGGGTACCCGCCCGGCCAGCCCGGCTGCCTGACCGACGGCGCCTGCCCCCGCGGGCGGCGCACGTACGACGAGATCCCGGCGAGCTCGCCGTACGTCGAGGTGGCCGAGGCGTGCCAGGCACTGCACGCGGAGGAGAACGCCGTCCTGCACCTGCCGAGCGGCGCGCGGCTGGGCGCGACCGTGTACGTCACGGACGAGCCGTGCCCCAACTGTCAGCGGTTCCTCGCGGGCGCGGGCATCGCGCGCGTGGTCTGGCCGGGCGGCGAGATCGCGTACCGCACGGGCGCCTGACGCGTTGACACGGCCGCCCGACCCTGCCCTGACCTCCCCGAACGTCCGGCTTTCCCGGTATTGCCCCGGCTCTCGACGTGCGGCACCCTGATCTTGGCGTCACGATGCTCCAGCAGGGTGACATCAAGGAGGTCCAACGTGGCACGGGCCAGCAAGGACAGGAAGGCGGCAAGGTCCGCCGCAGCGGAGCCGTCGACCATGTCCACCATGTCGACGACAGGCCAGGCGTGGGGACCCG
Source organism: Actinomycetes bacterium (assembly GCA_023426865.1). GTDB lineage: Bacteria > Actinomycetota > Actinomycetes > Actinomycetales > Cellulomonadaceae > Actinotalea. The sequence continues at coordinate 4,623 of JAEZBT010000104.1, read as the reverse complement.
CGCCGGGCGCCCCCACCCCCGGGCGCGCCACCGTGAGCGCACGACCCGGTGGGCTCGGTATCGGCTCGCCGATCTACGAGGAGTTCGTCGCGGAGCTGGGCGACCCGGCCGCCTGACGCGGGGCGGCTACGCTCGCCCGATGGCGATCCCCGACTTCGTCCTGCGGCTGCGCCGGCAGGTCGGCACCGACCTGCTCTGGCTCCCCGCGGTCTCCGGCGTCGTGCTCGACGACGACGACCGGCTGCTGCTCACCCACCGGGTGGACAACGGCCTGTGGGGGCTGCCCGGCGGCATCCTCGACCCGGGCGAGCAGCCCGCGACCGGCCTGGTCCGCGAGATCCGCGAGGAGACCGGCGTCGACGTCGAGGTCCTCGCGCTGACCTCCGCGATCAGCGGCACCGTCATCGAGCACGGGAACGGCGACCTGGCGCAGTACCTCGTGCTCGCGTTCCGCTGCCGCCCCCTCGGCGGGACGGTCGACGGCGCGCACGCGGCCGACGACGAGAACCACGACGTGCGCTGGTTCGGTCTCGACGACCTGCCCCGCCCGCTGTCCGACGGCGGGGACGAGCGCCTCGAGCACGCGCTCGCCCACCGCGACGCCGGACGTCAGGGCACCGTCTGGGCCGGGCCCTACGTGCGCTGAGGCGCCCGGGCCCCACTCACGTCCAGCGGAACAGCCGCGCCGCCAGCGGCACCATCACGGCCGTCCACACGCCCATGACCAGCAGCTCCACGCCGGGGAACGTGCCCTCGTACCAGCCGGCGGCCAGCGCCTGCGACGCCGCGCCCAGGGGCGTGAACCGGCTGATCGTCTGCACGACCTCGGGCATGAGCGGCAGCGGGAACCAGACCCCGGCGAAGAACAGCGAGGTCATGTAGACGAGCATCCCGCCACCGGTCGCGGCCCCCGCGGTCGGGGCGAGCGCCGCGATGAGCAGGCCGACCGACATCGAGGCCGCGGCCCCGACGACGAACGCGAGCAGCGTCACACCGACGTCCTTCGGCATCCCGATGTCGAGCAGGAGCGCGCCACCCACGACCGCGAGCGTCGAGGCGACGACGAGCATCGCCAGGTTCACCAGCAGCTGGGCGACGAGCAGGCGCGACGGCGGCAGCGGCGTCGTCGACAGGCGGCGCAGCACACCCTTCTCGCGATAGGTGCCCATGGTGGGCGGCAGGGTCGTGTAGCCGACGGTGCCGATGGCCAGCGCCAGCACGATCGGCGTGTAGCCGGTGATCGCGGTGATCTCCGACAGCGGTGGGGTGTCGCTGAACGGCTCGTCGGCCCACGGCATGAGCAGGCCGAGCGCGACGAGCAGCACGGCCGGGAAGAACAGGCCGAAGAACACCGCGGACGGCTCGCGCAGGTACAGCCGGGCCTCGGACGCGGTGAGCGCGGCCAGGACGCGCGGGCTGCGGGCCGTGCCCACGGGGCGCGACGCGCGGGCGGGCGCGGGGACGGGCGTCGTCGTCATCTCAGGACTCCTTGCCGTGGTGTGCGCCGTTGCCGTTGGCGCTGACGATGGACACGAACGCCTCCTCGAGGGAGCCCTGCTCCACCCGGAGCTGCAGGGGCCGCAGGCCGAGCCCGGTCACGGCCAGGACGACGTCGACCGCGACCTCGGCCCCACGGACCTCGTACTCGCCGTTCTCGGCGACGACGGACGCGACGCCCGGGATCTGCTCCAGGAGGCCCGCCGGCAGCGGATCGCGGAGCGTGAACCGCACGCTCTGCGCGGTCGCGCGCGCGGCGAGCTGGGCGGGGGTGCCCTGGGCGACCACGCGGCCGGCGTCGATGAGGAGCACCCGGTCGGCGAGCCGCTCAGCCTCCTCCATGAAGTGCGTGACCAGGAGGATCGTCACGCCGCGGTCCCGGATCCGCTCGATCACGCCCCAGGTCTCGCGGCGCGCCTGCGGGTCCAGGCCCGTGGTGAGCTCGTCGAGGATCGCGACCTCCGGGTTCCCGACGAGCGCGAGCGCGACCGACAGCCGCTGCTTCTGGCCGCCCGACAGCCGCCGGAACTGCGTGTCGATGCGATCGCCCAGGCCGAGGTCACGGACCAGTTCGGCCGGGTCAGCGGGGTTCGCGTAGAACGACGCGTAGAGCGCCAGCGCCTCCCGCACGGTGATCTTCGCGGGCATCTCGCTCTCCTGGAGCTGCAGCCCGAGCCGCTCGCGAAGCGTCTCGCCGTCGCGCTGCGGGTCCAGGCCGAGCACCCGGACGGCGCCTGCGTCGGGCACGCGCAGACCGGCGATCGACTCGACGGTCGTCGTCTTGCCGGCGCCGTTCGGGCCGAGGATGCCGACGATCTCGCCGGGCTCGACGGTGAACGAGACGTCGTCGACCGCGACCTTGGGGCCGTAGGCCTTGCGCAGGCCCGCGACCTCGATGACGGGTGTTGCCATGGGAACCTCCCGGTTCAGATGAGGGGAGCCGTGCGGACGGGCGTGCCCCGCAGGATCCGCTGGAAGGCGACGATGACGGCGGCCATCACGACGACCGCGACGGCGAACCGCACGGCCCCACCGCCGACCGTGCCCACGGCCAGGTCGCCGCTGAGGAAGGACACCTCGGCGCTCATGCCGGCCAGGACGAGCAGCACAGGTCCGACGGTCAGCGGCAGCGACAGCGTGCCCACCCAGCCGCCGTAGCGGTAGTACGTGATGCCGCAGAGCAGGCCGGAGAGCTGCGCGACGGCCGTGACGACCAGGTACTCACCGAACAGCAGGCCGACCTGCGAGGTGTCCGAGGCGAACGTCATCCCGTCGCTGATGACGTGATGCCAGCCCGCCGCGGCGTACACCCCGCGCTCCACCTGGACCAGCACCACGAGACCGAGGGCGTACACGACCGACATCGCGAGAGCCACCAGCACCGCGGCCCGGCCCAGCGCACGCCGTGTCCGCCCCATCGCGACCTGCACGTTGACCTGCCCGGCGGCAATGGCGATCGAGAGCGAGAAGGGGAACCACATCATGCCCTGCCGGGAGAAGCCGACGATGGACTTCGTCGGCTCGCCGATCGTCGCCCAGACGACGATCGCGATGGCCGCCGCGACGGCGATGACGGGGAACGCCCACCACCCGACCGACAACTGCCCGCGGAGCAGGCCGCGGCTCGCGGTGGCGACGGAGCGACTGAGGACCCGGGTCATCGCGCTGCCTCCTTCCCGTCCTTGGACGTCAGATCGACGAACAGGTCCTGCAGGTCGACGCCGCCGAGCTCGAGCCCGGCAGCGTGGGCCGTGGCTGCGTCGTCGGGGGTGACCGTGCCGTAGAGCGTGACCTGCGTCGTCCGGCCGAGGGATCTGCGGCCGATGGCACGGCGGCCCGCGACGAAGGCGTCGACGGCGTCCGCCGGGCCGGTCACCGTTGCGCCGCGGGAGCGCAGGGCATCGGCGTCGTCGGCGAGCAGCACCCGGCCCTCGTCGAGGATGACGACGTGCTCGAGCAGCCGCTGGATCTCGTCGATCAGGTGGCTGGAGACGACGATCGTGCGCGGGTGCTCCGCATAGTCCGCCAGCAGGGCGTCGTAGAACGCGTACCGCGACGGGGCGTCCATGCCGAGGTGCACCTCGTCGAGCATCGTCAGCGGGGCGCGCGTGGCCAGCCCGACGACGACGCCGAATGCCGACTTCTTCCCGCGGGACAGGCCCGAGGGACGCTTGCGCGGGTCGAGCTCGAACGTGTCCAGGAGCGCGCCGGCGAGGTCGGTGTCGAACGCCGGGCGGGACTCCGCGACGATCCGCAAGGTCTCGCCCAGACGCACGTCGCTCGCGACGTCGCCGCTCTCCCGGATGAGGCACACCTGCTCGGTGACGCGCTCGTTCTCCCAGGGCTCCTCGCCGTCGACGAGCACCGAGCCGGCGGCGGACCGCCGGAACGCGGCGAGCACCGAGAGCAGCGTGGTCTTGCCGGAGCCGTTGCGGCCGAGCAGGCCGGTGATCGTGCCGGGCGCGATGCTCAGGTCCACGCCGTCGAGCGCGACCGTGGAGCCGTAGCGGGCGACCAGCCCGCGCACCTCGACGCCGATGCCGGTGTCGCTCATCGGTCCCCCTCCGTCCCGGCGGCCGCGGCGCGCAGGCGGGCGACGACGTCGTCCAGCGGGATGCCGAGGACGCGGGCCTCGGCGGCGACCGGGTCGACGACGTCGGCGAAGAACCGCTCGCGGCGCTGGCCGACGAGCCGCGCCCGCGCGCCGGGGGCGACGAACATGCCGACGCCGCGGCGCTTGTAGAGCGTGCCCTCGTCGACGAGCTCGGCGAACGCCTTCGCGGCCGTGGCCGGGTTGATGCGGTACGCGGTCGCGTACTGGGTGGTCGACATGACCTGCTCCTCCTCCCGGAGCGCACCGCTGACGACATCGGTGCGGATCTGGTCGGCGATCTGCAGGTAGATCGGGTCGCGCCCGTCGAAGGCCACGCCGTCCTCCTGTCGCCTCATTGGTTCATTACTCTACTAATGAACCACAGAAGTTCGGGGACGGTCAAGGCCGCGCCGCAGGCGGCCTCAGGGGCCCACCGCCAGGCGGCCGGACTCCTCGCCGGCCGGCGTCATCGGCGCGGCGAGCGTGGCGAGCGGGTACGCCCGGCGCACGCCCCAGGGCAGGCCGCGCAGCAG
>JAEZBT010000180.1 GCA_023426865.1 Actinomycetes bacterium | reverse complement strand
GTCCGCCGCGGCGTCGAGCGGGTGCGGGCCGCGCTCCCCCGCGTCGCGGAGGTCCCGCTCGGCGGCACCGCCGTCGGCACCGGCATCAACACCCCGGCCGGGTTCCCGCCGCGGGTCATCGCGCTGCTCGCCGAGGAGACCGGCCTGCCGCTGACCGAGGCCCGCGACCACTTCGAGGCCCAGGGCGCCCGGGACGGGCTGGTCGAGCTGTCCGGCGCGCTGAAGACCATCGCGGTCAGCCTCACCAAGATCTGCAACGACCTGCGCTGGATGGGCTCCGGCCCGAACACCGGCCTGGGCGAGATCCGCATCCCCGACCTGCAGCCGGGCTCGTCGATCATGCCGGGCAAGGTCAACCCGGTGATCCCCGAGGCGGTGCTCATGGTCGCCGCGCGGGTGGTCGGCAACGACGCCACCGTGGCGTGGGCGGGCGCGAGCGGCTCGTTCGAGCTCAACGTGCAGATCCCGGTCATGGGCCAGGCGGTGCTGGAGTCCGAGCGGCTGCTCGCGGCGGCCTGCCGGGTGCTCGCGGACCGCACGGTCGACGGCATCGAGGTCGTCACGGAGCGCGGCGCGGCCTACGCCGGCTCGTCCCCGTCGATCGTCACCCCGCTGAACCGGGTGATCGGCTACGAGGCCGCCGCCAAGGTCGCCAAGCACGCCGTCGCGCGCGGGATCACCGTGCGCGAGGCGGTGGTCGAGCTCGGGCACGTCGAGCGCGGCGAGGTGACCGAGGCCCAGCTCGACGCCGCGCTGGACGTGCTCGCGATGACGCGGCCGCCGGAGGCGTAGGCGCCCGTCAGACCTCGATGCCCTCGAGCATCTCGGTGACGAGCGCCGCGACCTGCGAGCGCTCGGACCGCGTCAACGTCACGTGCGCGAACAGCGGGTGCCCCTTGAGCGCCTCGATGACCGCCGCGACGCCGTCGTGGCGTCCCACCCGCAGGTTGTCCCGCTGGGCGACGTCGTGGGTGAGCACCACCCGCGAGTTCAGCCCCACCCGCGAGAGCACCGTGAGCAGCACGTTGCGCTCGAGGGACTGCGCCTCGTCGACGATGACGAACGCGTCGTGCAGCGACCGGCCGCGGATGTGCGTCAGCGGCAGGACCTCGAGCAGGTCGCGGTCGAGGACCTCCTCGACCACCTCCCGCGAGACGACGGCGCCCAGGGTGTCGAAGACCGCCTCCGCCCAGGGGTTCATCTTCTCGTCCTGGCTGCCGGGCAGGTAGCCGAGCTCCTGGCCGCCCACGGCGTACAGCGGCCGGAACACCATGACCTTGCGGTGCTGGCGGCGCTCCATGACGGCCTCCAGGCCCGCACACAGCGCGAGCGCCGACTTGCCGGTGCCGGCCCTGCCGCCGAGCGACAGGATCCCGATCGACTCGTCGAGCAGCAGGTCGATGGCGATGCGCTGCTCCGCGCTGCGGCCGTGCACGCCGAAGACGTCCTGGTCGCCCCGGACGAGCCGCAGCCGCTTGTCCTCGGTGATCCGCCCGAGCGCCGAGCCGCGCGGGGAGTGCACGACGACGCCGGTGTGGCACAGCAGCGCGCCCGGGTCCTGCCCGGTCAGGTCGATGTCGGCCAGGTCGAGGTGCTCGGCCTGCCACAGCTCGGCCATCTGGCCCTCGGCCAGGTGCAGCTCGGTCATGCCCGTCCAGCCGGAGTCGACGGCGAGCTCGGCGCGGTACTCCTCGGCGGTCAGGCCGCAGGCCGACGCCTTGATCCGCAGCGGCAGGTCCTTGGACACGAGCGTCACGTCGCGGCCCTCGTCGGCGAGGTTCTTCGCGACCGCGAGGATGCGCGTGTCGTTGTCGCCGAGCCGGAACCCCGACGGGAGGACCGACGCGTCAACGTGGTTCAGCTCGACCCGCAGCGACCCGCCCGCGTCGCCCACGGGCACCGGGTGGTCCAGGCGTCCGTGCTCGACGCGCAGGTCGTCCAGCAGGCGCAGCGCGCTGCGTGCGAAGAAGCCCAGCTCGGAGTGGTGCCGCTTGGCCTCGAGCTCGGTGATGACGACGACGGGGAGCACGACGTCGTGCTCGGCGAAGCGGAGCATCGCCCGCGGGTCGGACAGCAGGACGGAGGTGTCGAGCACGTAGGTACGGGTCACGGTGGCTCCCTCCGGCGGCGGCCCTACGACCGCGCCTGGCCGCTCCGCGCCGATCGGCGCCTGGCGAGGTGGACCCGGTCGACCGGCCCGAGGGCCGGGATCCGGCCCCTCCTCCGGAGCGGACGCTCCATGGGCTGGCCTCCCGAGGGACGACGGGCGTCGTCCTTGAGGCGGACGTTACGTCCGCCGCCGGACGTGTCGCGGGCGACACGCGGGCGCGCCGCGGCGTGTCATGGAGAGTTCACCTGGACGGGCGTCAGCGCCCCAGACGGCGCTCGCGGGCGGCGTAGGACCGCAGCGCGCGCAGGAAGTCGACGCGGCGGAAGTCGGGCCAGTACGCCTCGCAGAAGTACAGCTCGGTGTGCACGCTCTGCCACAGCATGAAGCCACCGAGCCGCTGCTCGCCGGACGTACGGATCACGAGGTCGGGGTCCGGCTGGCCCTTCGTGTAGAGGTGCTCGGCGATGTGCTCGACGGTGATGGTGTCGGCGAGCTGCTCGAGCGTCGTGCCGTTGCCGGCGTGCTCGCGCAGGAGCGAGCGGACGGCGTCGGCGATCTCGCGGCGCCCGCCGTAGCCGACGGCGACGTTCACGTGCATGCCGCGGACGCCGGCAGTGCGCTCCTGCGCCGACTTGAGGGCCGCGACGGCCGACTCCGGGAGCAGGTCCAGCGCGCCGACCACCTGCAGGCGCCACCGGCCGGTGGCCGCGAGGTCCCCCACCGTGTCGGCGATGATGCCGACGAGCTCGGCGAGCTCCCCCGGGTCACGGGTGAGGTTGTCGGTGGACAGCATCCAGAGCGTGACGACCTCGACCCCGACCTCGTCCGACCAGCGCAGCACCTCCGCGATGTGGTCGGCGCCGCGCCGGTGGCCCGAGGACTTGTCCAGCCCCACGCTGCGCGCCCAGCGCCGGTTCCCGTCCAGGATCACCCCGATGTGCCGCGGGATGGAGTCCGCGGGCAGCGACGCGGCGAGACGGCGCTCGTAGAGGCCGTAGAGCGGGTGCGGCAGGCGCATGTCGCGGGTCCCCCGGATGATGGCGGGCAGGTCGCTGTCACGGTACCCGCATGACCCACCCGCCCGACGCCGCGACCGGTACGACGACACGGGTGCGTCGGCCCCGATGCAGTAACCTACGCTTGCGTAAACCTACGGAGGCGTAGGTTCGCGGGAGGACACGATGACGACGAGCACCGAGCCGGCTCCCGACACCACCGGCCACGCCGTCCTCGAGGCGGTCAAGCCGCGCCTGCGCGGCTGGATCCACGCGGGCATGGCACCCCTCGTGCTGGCCGCCGGCATCGTCCTCGTCGCGCTCTCCCCCACCAGCACGACGCGGGTGGCGAACGTCGTCTTCTGGCTGAGCGCACTGATGCTCTTCGGGACGAGCGCCGTCTACCACCGCGGCCGCTGGTCGCCCCGGGTCGCCGGCGTCCTGCGCCGGTTGGACCACACGAACATCTTCCTCATCATCGCGGGCACCTACACGCCGCTGTCGGTGATCCTCCTCGACGCCCCGACCGAGCGGACGCTCCTGATCATCGTCTGGTCGGGCGCGCTCGTCGGGCTGCTCATGCGGGTGTTCTGGCTGAACGCACCGCGGTGGCTCTACACCCCGATCTACGTGGCGCTCGGCTGGGTCGCCGTGTGGTTCCTGCCCGAGTTCGCCGATGCCGGGGGGACGGCGCTCGTGTGGCTCGTCATCGCCGGCGGCATCGCGTACACGCTCGGCGCGCTCGTCTACGGCCTCAAGCGGCCCAACCCGAGCCCCCGCTGGTTCGGGTTCCACGAGATCTTCCACACGCTGACGGTGGTCGGCTACACCTGCCACTACGTCGCCGTGAGCATCGCCACCTACGCCGGCCGCTGAGGCTCCCGCAGCTCTCCGCGCATCCCCGCCAGAGCGACGGCGATGAGCAGGACCAGGCCGGTGTTCGCCGCCGCGTTACGGGCGAACCCGGAGAGCAGGCTCGCCGTCGAGTCCAGCACGTACCAGGTGGCCACCGACGCGACGACCGCCCACCAGACCGCGGGCTCGCGCCGCCGCAGCCGGGCCGCGAGCCAGGCGAGCAGCACGGACCACCCGAGGATCACGGCGCCCATGATGCGCAGGACGAGCTCCAGGTAGTCCCGCGCGGCACCGTCGGGCACCGGGCCCGGGCCACCGAAGAGGAACGTGTCGAACGCGGACGCTGTCGGACCGGCCGCGAACAGCATGGCCGCGCCCAGCAGCCCGACCAGCACGACACCGACCGCGAGCAGCCGGTCCCACACCCGCCGGCCGTGGCGCTCCGGCTCGGCGCCCCGGCGCGGCACGACGGCGTAGCGC
>JAEZBT010000023.1 GCA_023426865.1 Actinomycetes bacterium | reverse complement strand
CGCCCCGCCGAAGCGGTGCGGGCCTCTGACCTGCGACATCTCTGTCGGGATGGCGGGATTTGAACCCACGACCCCTTGACCCCCAGTCAAGTGCGCTACCAAGCTGCGCCACATCCCGATCGGCTCGTCGAGCCGTGGACGAGTCTAGCGGAACTCCGCGGTGCCCTGTCGCGCGGCCTTCGTCCGCGTCGCCTTCGGCCGCGGGCCCGCACGGTCGGCGTCGGCGCGCTCGGTCTGCTGGAGCTCGGCGGCCACGAGGCCGGCGACGGCCAGCTCGACGGCCAGGCCCGCGACGGCGGACCACTCGCGCAGCCGGAAGACGAAGACCTGGACCACCAGCAGGCTGACGAGCACTGCCCAGCGGAACCGGAGGTAGCCCTCCCTGCGGTCGCTGCGCACGAGGAGCAGCCCCCAGGCGGCCAGTCCTGTCGCGCCGGCGGCGCTGACCAGCAGCCCGACGACGACCCAGCCCGGCTGGTCCGCCCCGCCCCACCACGCGGCGAGCCCCATCCCGACGCTCGCGACCAGGCTGGCCACCAGCACGGCGACGGTGATCCACGGGACCCAGCGCGCCGCGACGAGCCGGTGCGTGACACGCACGACCGCCGCGCCGACCGCGTTGATCGGGTTCGGCAGCTCGCGGGTGTCGTCGGCGACAGCGTCCACGAGCGCACGGGCCTCCGCAGCGCCGTGGACGTCCCCGGCGCGGGCGATGAGCGCCCGGGCCTCGGCACGCGCTCGCGGCGTGAACCCACCCGCCACGCCCGCGACCGCCTGGTCCACCGCTCCCGCGAGGTACTCCCGCCCGTCGTGCGGCAGGCGCCCGTGCAGGGCCTCGGAGACCACCACCAGCGTGACCACGACCGCGTAGATGAGGGACGCCGTCGGGCCGTAGAAGTAGTCGTTGTCGGCGGTGACGAACTTGCCGATCTCGTCGACGAACAGGCCGAAGCCCACCCCCCCGAGCAGTGCGCCCACCGGCCGCGCCACCGGCCCGGCGAACGACAGCAGCACGACGAACGCGACCGCCATGAGCAGGCCGCCCCACAGGACGTGCGCGACGTGCAGGCCGCCCGAGCCCACGGTCGGGTAGCCCGCGGCCGCGAGGAACGCGCGCGTGACCAGCACCGTGACGACCGCCGAGACGACGAAGCCGGCCAGGTGCGACGTCGCCGAGGGGTCCCGGGGCAGCCCGAGCCGCAGCAGGCGGTTCACCGCTTGCGCTTCTCCCGCACGCGCACCGAGATGCTGATCGGGGACCCCTCGAAGCCGAACGTCTCACGCAGCCGGCGCTCGATGAACCGGCGGTACCCCGCCTCGAGGAACCCCGTGGCGAAGATGACGAAGCGCGGCGGCCGGGTGTCGGCCTGCGTCGCGAAGAGGATGCGCGGCTGCTTGCCGCCGCGCAGCGGGTGCGGGTGCGCGGCGACGAGCTCACCGAGGAACGCGTTCAACCGGCCCGTCGGCACGCGCGTGTCCCACGACTCCAGCGCGGTCTCCAGCGCCCCGACCAGCCGGTTCGTGTGCCAGCCGGTCTTCGCGGCGATGTTGATGCGCGGCGCCCACTGCACCTGGACCAGGTCGCGCTCGATCTCGCGCTCGAGGTAGCGGCGCCGGTCCTCGTCCATGAGGTCCCACTTGTTGTAGGCGATGACCAGGGCCCGCCCGGACTCGACGACCTGCGTCACCACGCGGGTGTCCTGCTCGGTGAGCACGTCGCTGGAGTCGATGAGGACGACCGCCACCTCGGCCTTCTCGATCGCCGCCTGCGTGCGCAGGGACGCGTAGAAGTCAGCGCCCGACGTCTGGTGGACGCGACGCCGGATGCCCGCGGTGTCGACGAACCACCACTCGCGGTCGCCGATCTGCACGAGCTCGTCCACGGGGTCGCGCGTCGTGCCCGCGACCGGGTCGACGACCACGCGTTGCGCGCCCACGAGCGAGTTCAGCAGGCTCGACTTGCCGACGTTCGGACGCCCGACGAGCGCCACGCGCCGCGGGCCGCCCTCGCCCGTCCCGGCCCGCCCGTACGCCGAGACATCGGGCATGACGTCCAGGACGGCGTCGAGCAGGTCGCCCGTGCCACGACCGTGCAGCGCCGAGATCGCGTGCGGCTCCCCCAGCCCGAGATTCCAGAGCGCGGCGGCGTCCGCCTCGAGCTGCGGCCCGTCCACCTTGTTGGCGGCGAGGACCACGGGCTTGCCCGCGCGGCGCAGCAGCTTCACCACGCGCTCGTCCGTGGCGGTGGCGCCCACGGTCGCGTCGACGACGAACACGACGACGTCGGCCAGGTCGATCGCGACCTCCGCCTGCTCGGCGACGCGCGCGTCCAGGCCGGCGACGTCGACCTCCCAGCCGCCGGTGTCGACCAGCGTGAAGCTGCGTCCCGCCCACTCGGCGGGGTACGTCACGCGGTCGCGCGTGACGCCGGGGGTGTCGAGCACGACGGCCTCGCGGCGCCCCAGCACGCGGTTGACCAGGGTGGACTTGCCGACGTTCGGCCGCCCGACGACCGCGACCACCGGCACGGGCCCGGCCTGGCCGGCCCCGCCCGCGGCGCCCTCGCCACCCTCAAGCAGCGCCAGGTCGTCGTCCCCGAGGTCGTAGTCCGCCAGTCCCTCGCGCAGGGCGTGCTCGCGGGCGACCTCCTCCGGGGTCTCGGGCTCGGCCAGGCCGGGCACGACGATGTCGTCGTCCAGCCCGTCGTCGAACTCGTCGAGGGCGTCGTCGCCCAGGGTCGGGGCGTCGGCGTCGGCGGTGGGGTCGAAGGTCATGGCCCTATCCTCCCGTGCCGCGTGCCGTGCGACGAACCGCGTCTCGGGCCGGGCGTCAGCGACGGGCGCGCCGGCGTCAGGCGACGGGCTCGGACGGCTCGGCGATTCCGGCCTCGCCTGAGTCGCCCGTCCGGCGCCGCGGGTGGTCCGTGGGCAGCCACAGCCCCGTGCGCTCCTCCGCGGCACGGACGTGGTCCGCCAACGCCGCCTGGAGCTGGGTCTGCGCGACCGCGACGGCCTCGCGCCTGGGCAGCCCCTCGAGGCCCGTCACCGCGACGGGCTCGCCGTACTCCACGTGCAGTCGACGGCGGAAGCCCGGCACCTTGCCCGTGCTCTCCCCGGTCCGCCGCGTCCCGAGCATCGCGACCGGGACCACCGGCGCACCCGAGTGCACGGCGAGCCAGGCGACGCCGGCACGCGCGCTGGACCCGTCACCCCGGCCCCGCGAGCCCTCCGGGAAGATGCCGACCACTCCCCCGCGCTCGAGCACCTTCAGCGCGGTGGCCAGGGCAGGCCGGCCGTTGCCGCGGTCCACGGGGATCTGGCCGGACAGGCGGAAGAGCCAGCCGATCGCCGAACGGAACATCTCGATCTTGATGAGGATGTGCGTCCCCCGGGGCGTGCAGCCGATCATCAGCGGCCCGTCCGCCCAGCCGGCGTGGTTCGCCGCGATGATGACCGGCCCCGTCCGCGGGATGCGTTCCTTGCCGACGATCCGGGTGTTCCAGATCGCCCGCGCGAAGAACCTGCCCAGCCAGCGCCCCCACCCGGGGCCGATCCGGCCGGGCACCTTCGGCGTGCCTGCGGCGTCACGATTCACCGGTCGGCCACCTGTCCGACGGCGCCGCGGACCAGCCCGAGCAGCGCCTCGACCGTCTGGTCGAACGTCAGCGCGCTCGAGTCGAGCAGCACGACCCCGTCCGCCGCCGTCTGGAACTCGACCACCGTCGCGTCCTTCGCGTCGCGGCCGACGACGTGCACGCGTGTCGCCGCCACAGCCGCGGCGTCCGCGGAGCCGTGCACCTCGAGGGCGCGCCGCGCGAGCCGCGCCTCCTCGCTCGCCGTGAGGAGCACGCGAACGTCCGCGTCGGGCGCGATCACCGTCGTGATGTCCCGCCCCTCGGCGACGACGCCCCGGCCTGCCGACGTCCCGCCGGTGCGCTCGGCGTCGATC
>JAEZBT010000479.1 GCA_023426865.1 Actinomycetes bacterium | reverse complement strand
GCGGGACGCTGTACGTGCTCGGCACCGCATCCGGGGCCGGCGCCGCGGCGCCGATCGTGGCAGCGCTCGTCGAGGACATGGTGGAGACGGCCCGACGGATCGCGGCGGCGTCGCCCGGTGCGCGGCTCGACCCACCGCTGCTCCTCGCCCTGGACGAGATCGGCAACCTCGCGCCGCTGCCATCGCTGCCCGCGCTGATGTCCGAGGGAGGCGGCTCGGGCGTCACGACGCTCGCTGTGCTCCAGTCGCTCTCGCAGGCCCGAGACAAGTGGGGCGAGCAGCAGGCGGGCACCCTCTGGGACGCCGCGATCGCCAAGGTCATCCTGGGAGGCGGGTCCAACGCCCGAGACCTGACCGACCTGGCCACGCTGATCGGCGACCGCGACGAGGAGCTGACTTCCGTCTCCCGTGACCACTACGGAGGACGGTCGACGTCGTCGAGCGTGCGGCGGGTCCCGGTGATGGACACGTCGCGGCTGCGGACGCTGCCCTTCGGGACCGGGGTGCTGCTGCTGCGGACGGCGCCGCCGGTGGTGTTGGACCTCTCAGCGTGGACGAAGCGGCCGAGAGCTCGCGGTCTCGGCACGAGGTCAACAGGTGGCTGGCTGGCCCCGAGAGGTGTCGGCGCTTCGGCAGACGTCAGTCCACAAGGAGGCGCTCCTGATGGACGGCGCGTGCGCCGCTGCAGGCTCGTGTAAGCGTTGTGCCGCGCTACTACCCGACCGCGTACCAGACCTGGTCCCGGTCCCAGGCGGGCGTTGCGGGGCGCGCTCCTGGGGAGTCTCCTCGCCTTGGTCATCCGTCTCTGTCATCGCCCAGCGCGGCGCAGGTCCACGGGCCGGTCCGCGGCCGGAGTCATGGCCGCGCCTCAAGGTCCGCCACGTGCTCGATTGGCAACTCGTTGCCTTGGACGATCGTGGTGAGGGCGCCGTCGGCGCCGACCCGGTACAGCCCCTGCGCGGGGTTGACGAGGTCGTACGGTGCCCCATCGTGGTGGTTCAGGACGAAGGCGTACTCCGAGTCGCCAGGCTCGACGAGAGTCGTGCCAGCCGCGGGCTGATCCGGCGTCCCGAGCTGACTCACCTCGATGAGCTGGCCCTCGCGCACGTCCCCCTTCATGGCATGCGTGACCTCAACTTCGGCCACGGTCACCATGACGGCCGATCCTCGATCGGCGGTCTCCGCCCCGGCTTGCGGGTTCAGGCCCGGATCCGTCCCCAGATCCTGATCGGCGTAGACGTCTTCCACTCGGGTACTCAGGACTCGTCCAGTGACGATTACGTCCGCTGCGGCGATCATCTCGTCGACCGTGGAGTAGCCCGGGTAGTCGGCAGCTGGGCTCCCCGAACTGCACGCGGCCAGCACAGGTAGCAGGAAGCCCAGCCCCATCCGTCGCACCCCGCGTCCGACACGAGACCTTGATCGATTCGGCACGATGCCCGGCCCCGCGAAGCCCCGGATTCCAGGAACGTGCGGCTCGCTCACGGCGGCGTTAGCTGGCATCAACGGCATCGTAAAGGTCCGAAAGGCTGCCGATTGGGAGCGTATTGTTGCGGGAGACGTGCGTGAGCTCCCCCCGCGGCTCCGCGTCGTAGAGGCCCAGTTCAGGGTTGACAAGATCGAACGGGGCACCAGGATGTGCAGCGAGCACGAAGACATACTCCTGGTTTCTGGGCACAACCAGCGTCGTTCCGTGAGCGACGTATCTCGCCCCATCGAGCTGACCGCCCACCTGGCTGACTTCGATCCGCGCATTCGCCCGAACCTCACCCTTGACCACCTCCGTAACCTTCACCGTGGCGATGGTGATGATAATCGGCTCGACCTCCTCCAGCTGGGTCTCGTCGAGGCCGGCCTGAGGGTTGAGAGCGGGGTCTGTTTCGGTGATCATGTCGGGGTACAACTCCTCGACGCGGGTGCTGAGCACGCGGCCGCGGACGATAGCGTCGGCCGCCTCAACCAGCCCCGTCGGCGTGTCGTACGTCGGATAGTCCAAGTAGTACTCGGTTGCGGACCGCGGCGACGGCGCACAGGCTGCTACCAGCAAGCAGAACGAGGCCGTGAAGCCGGCTGCGCCATTCCGGAGCTTCATGCGTAGATTCCCTTCACTTCCGCGACGTCGTACGGCTGCGGCTTGTAGATCGTGGTGCGGTCCCTGGAGTACTTCATCAGAGAAGCGGAGGTCGTGTTCGGGTTGTCCCCGAGGTGGAGTGCATGGCCCAACTCGTGGGTCATGGTGCTCTTCACCCACGTCGTGTAGTTTGACCCGGCCGCCTGGCTTATCGTGTAGACGTTGATCTGTATGTTGAAGGTGCGGTTGATCGTCGGAATACCCATCGGGCTATAGTGGCCGTACCACGACTGCGTTGAGTAAGATCCAGCCGTAATCGTTGCACTCGCTGTGGTGTTTCTTCCAATCGACGTCCCCGCGCCGCTGCTATTCCAGTAGCCGCGCGTCGTGTCCGTGTAGCCAATCCAGACCGAGTTCAGATTGACGGCACGGAAGTTGAACGAGGGGGTATCCATACCACCGTCGTAGTACACGGCTTGAGCGCTACCGGGCCCAGCCGGGAGAAGCAGCACTGTCGCCAGTATTGCCAGGAACGCTCGGCTAGGTCGCCGGCCCGATCGCCTGCGGTGACGCGGTATCGATGGGGCGGAAGTTGCCCGGCTGATCGGCATGGTCATCCCCTCTATGACGCTGTGTCGAGTTGGATGTTACCCGCGTGGTTGATCATGCGGGTCGGCCGTTCGAGTGACGCGGCAGTTGCCCTTGTCCCCACCGCGGCACGCAACTGCTGGCAGGAAGGCAGCCAGTGCGCGCCCGGACTCCTCCCTGTTGCATCGATGGGAGGTGGTTTCTCTATGGACACAAGTACTGGTGAGACCGTGGTCCTCCACCTGGACCAGTTCGAGGTGCCGGAGGTCCTCGCGGGCGTCCGGGGCGTCCTCGACCTCGCACTGGAGCGGTGCGCTCCTGGCTCGGCCGCGGCGCTCGAGGTCTGCGCCGCGTGGGAAGGGCTCGATGCCGCATCCGCGACGTCGCTCATCGTCCCCACGCTGCCACCGGATCTCACTCTCCTCGCGGCCGTCGGGTTCGCCCGCCGGCTGGTCCGCTGGTCGATTCTCCGGGTTGAGCCGCATTCGGCAGCCCTGCTCCTCGCCGAAGCACTGCGGCACCTCGACACCGCCGCGCGGATCCTCGCCGCCGAAGAACATGGCGAGGTCCCGCCGTGGGCCTGATCTACGCGAGGCGCATGGAGGTGGCGACCCGCTACGCGGCCCTTGCCCTAGTCACTCCGCCCGATGTCGCAACCGCAATGCCGGTCGGGCGGCTGCAGGACGACCTCGCGGTTCTCCTGGCGGAGATGGTCGAGACGGTGACGGGCCTCAGCATGGGCGCCGCCGTCCAGCCGGAGATCGCGGACCTCGTCCGCCACCCGGTCCGCCTGCTGCGCAGTGGGCTGGTGGCCCTGCCGCCCATCGACCGCTCCCCGGACCCTCAGCCGCCGTCGTCGCGCTGGGCTGACGTCCCGACGAGCCCGGCACGTGCCCACGGTGCAGTCAGGGTATGGACGGGGTTGGTGGTCTCCGCCGCAACATCGGTCCAGGCGATGCGCGCCCAAGCGCACCACATGAGTGGCGTGCAGCGATGGGCGGCGCTCGGCGAGGTCGCGGCGTTGGCTGAGGTTCTGGCCGTGACGAGGTCAGACCTGCTCACCGAGTTCGTGCCGGCCAGCGGCCGCGATGCGCGTGCCCGTCAGGCCGCCGCGGCGCTCGCCGTCGAGGCGCGTGAAGTCGTCCGGCTCGCCGGCGATCCCGAGGAACCCAGCGGCCCGACATGGAGCCCGATCTACCCCAGCCGCCGCATCGTGCCCGTGTCCACGCTTGCCGCACTGCCGCGGGCCATCGAGAACGCCGGTCGGCTCCTCGCGCGGGGCGACGCGTCCATCACCGACGTGCTCTCGCTCACCAGGGTGCTCGCTCAGGCGGACCGCGGCGCGGTCGCCGTCCTGCGCGCGGCCGATCGCACGGAGGACGGCGCCGCTGCGCGCCTGGTCGCGCTCCTCAGCGCGCACGCCGACGAGCTCGCGGTGTCCGTCACGCAGAGCCGCGCGAACCTCGCGAGCCTCACGCCAGGCAGCGCGGCGGTCCTGGCTCAGGGGCGCGAGATCGGCGCCTCAGGACTTCCGCGATTGCAGGCGGCCTCGCGAAGCCCCGACGACGCCCGCGCCGTCCTCCCCGATGTCAGTGCGTACGCCGCCGCGACTGCGACGATGACGGTCGCCCTGCGCGATGCCGCAGCTCGGGCGGTCGCCGAGCACGGTGTGGCCATCCGTGATCGCTCCGAGGACAGCCCGTTGCTGTGGCGGCCCGCGGCCAGCTTCGACGTCGTAC
>JAEZBT010000470.1 GCA_023426865.1 Actinomycetes bacterium | reverse complement strand
GGGGCGACGCCGCGCGCCACCCCTGGCGGTTCTGGCTGGCGGGCGAGCCCACCGTCTCGGCCTACCGGGCCGCCGCGCTGCGCCGGCGCCGTCCGGCGGTCGAATGACCTGCGCCCCCTCGGGCGCGAGGCGGCAGACTGTCCCGTGCGCCGTCGGGAACCGCCGACGGGCAGGCAGAGGAGGAGACGTCGGGTGACCCACATCCTGGACGAGCTGGCGTGGCGCGGGCTCCTGGCCCAGACCACCGACGAGCAGGCCTTGCGTGAGGCCCTGTCCGCCGGGCCCGTCACCGTCTATTGCGGGTTCGACCCGACGGCGCCGAGCCTGCACCACGGGAACCTGGTCCAGCTGATCCTGCTGCGGCACCTGCAGCTCGCGGGGCACCGGGTCGTGGCGCTGGTCGGCGGTGCGACCGGGATGATCGGCGACCCGCGGATGTCGGGGGAGCGGGTGCTCAACTCCCCGGAGACCGTCGCCGCGTGGGGCGAGCGCCTGCGTGGGCAGATCTCGCAGATCCTCGACTTCACCGGGGAGAACCCGGCTCGAATGGTCAACAACCTGGACTGGACGGCGGGGCTGTCCGCGATCGACTTCCTGCGCGACGTCGGCAAGCACTACCGGCTCGGCACGATGCTTGCCAAGGACACGGTGGCGCGGCGCCTCGCCTCGGACGAGGGCATCAGCTTCACCGAGTTCAGCTACCAGATCCTGCAGGGGATGGACTACCTCGAGCTGTACCGGCGTCACGGCGTCACGCTGCAGACCGGGGGCAACGACCAGTGGGGCAACCTGCTCTCGGGCGTCGAGCTGGTGCGCAAGGTGGAGCAGGCCGGCGTGCACGCGATGACGACGCCGCTGATCACCAAGGCGGACGGGACCAAGTTCGGCAAGAGCGAGGGCGGGTCCATCTGGCTGGCGCCGGACATGATGACGCCGTACGCCTTCTACCAGTTCTGGGTGAACACCGACGACGCGGACGTGGTGCCGTACCTGAAGGTGTTCACCTTCCGCCCGCCCGAGGCGCTCGCCGAGCTCGAGACCGCGGTCGCCGAGCGGCCGGCGGCCCGCGAGGCGCAGCGCGCGCTCGCCAGTGACGTCACGACGCTCGTGCACGGCGCCGAGGCGACGGCCAAGGTGATCGCGGCGAGCCAGGCGCTGTTCGGCAGGGGCGAGCTGGACGACCTCGACGAGGCCACCCTGCGCGCGGCCGTCGCCGAGCTGCCGCGCGCCGAGGTGCGCGAGTTGACGTCGGACGCCCCGCTGGTCATCGACCTCATGACCGAGGCCGGTCTCGTCGCCGGCCGGGGTGCCGGCCGACGCGCGGTCGCCGAGGGCGGGGTCTCGGTGAACAACGTCCGGGTCACCGACCCCGAGGCGGCTCTGTCGGTCGATCAGCTCCTGCACGGCCGGTGGGCCGTCCTCCGACGCGGCAAGCGGACCCTCGCGGTCGCGGAGCTCGCGGACTGAGCGCTCGCGCCGGCGCACCCCACGTCGCGAACGCCCGATGCCCGGACCGGCATCGGGCGTTCGTGCACCCGGGCGGGGAAGGCGTGGGGGCCGCGCCGACGACGGTGCCGTCCGCGGGCAGGTCGAGGCCGTCGCCGCCTCTACCAGATCGTGCGCGCGCGGGGCTCGCGCGACCGCGCCCGACGGCACGCCGAAACGGGGTCTGACCTGCGACGACGCACTCTCAGGGGCAGGACGTGACGGTCGTCACCCCGAGCTGGTTTGACCTGGGCCGCGAGCCTGGTAATGTTCTGCATCGCCCGCCAGGGAGGAACGGACCGAGGAGCGCCAGACGCTCGAGGGCCGGTCCCACGGGCCACACCCCCGGTTCACACCTCAGACGCATCTGCGTCCGTCGGTGCGCGCCGGGACGGGTCAGAGGAACACAGCAAAGGCCGACCAGCCGGTCGCTCCGACGGAGCGGACAGCAAGGAAGCCGAAGTTGACACTGAAGACCCGGACAGATAAAGTAGAACGGTTGCCTCCTGGAGGTTCGAAAGAACCGCAAAGGATGCGCGCCCGCTCCTTGAGAACTCAACAGCGTGCCAAAAGTCGATGCCAATCGTCATCGCCGAAACGTTGGGCGAGCCCATTCGGGCAGACCCTGCCCCCGCGGCGGTGACTTGGCCAGACAAATGCACTTCAGCATTTTGTCGAAGCCAGATTAACTGGTCCTTCGGGACCGCTTCGTATGTCGGTCAACCGCGCTTCGGCGCGGATGCCAAAAGACATTCACGGAGAGTTTGATCCTGGCTCAGGACGAACGCTGGCGGCGTGCTTAACACATGCAAGTCGAACGGTGACGGAGGAGCTTGCTCCTCCTGATCAGTGGCGAACGGGTGAGTAACACGTGAGCAACCTGCCCCTGACTCTGGGATAACCCCGAGAAATCGGAGCTAATACCGGATACGAGACGCACGGGCATCTGTAGCGTCTGGAAAGATTTATCGGTGGGGGATGGGCTCGCGGCCTATCAGCTTGTTGGTGGGGTAATGGCCTACCAAGGCGACGACGGGTAGCCGGCCTGAGAGGGCGACCGGCCACACTGGGACTGAGACACGGCCCAGACTCCTACGGGAG
>JAEZBT010000423.1 GCA_023426865.1 Actinomycetes bacterium | reverse complement strand
CCCCCACCCCCCGGCGGCGGCCGGCCCCGGTACCCCGGGTGGGGGCCGCCGCGTGAGTACCGGGCCGGGCGGGACCCGGTACGCCTCGCTCCCCCCGCGGCCCGGGCCCGCCGTCGGCGGACCCGGGCTCACCGGCAGGTCAGGGGGAGCCGGGCGTCACGACCACGGCCAGTGCCACCCGCCCTCCCACGGCCACGTCCAGCCGGGGCGGTGCTGGTCGTCCACCAGCACGGATACCGTCCGGGCCGGCACCGTGACGGTCCCGGTCGCACGGTCCCACGTCGTCCCGCGCACGACGTCGTCACTGCCGTGGCGCTGGACCGAGGACAGGGCGTAGCGGTCGCCCTGGAGCTCGGCGATCGGGATGGAGACCTCGTCGGGCGTGGCGTTGAACACCACGAGCACGCCGTCCAGGCGCCGGTCGACGTCCCGGCCCACCGTGTCGTCGATCCGCATGACGATCACGCCCGGGTCGGCGTCGGGACCGCTGGTCGGGAACGAGACCTTCTGCTCGATGAGGTCGGCGTCGCCGAGCCGGAAGAGGTCGGTCGAGAACCGAAGCTCCAGCAGGTCCTGCGCAGCCTCGGTGGCGGTGGCCACGTCGTCGGCGCCCGGCTGCAGCGCCGGGTCGGCCAGCAGTGGCTGCTGGAAGACCCACTTGGCCTCGTTGTCCGCCGCGGGCGGCAGGCCGTGCCCGAACCCGTTGTCCTCGCCCGTCCAGTCCAGGGTGTTGAACCAGTCCCCGGAGTTGTACGAGTTGCGGTCCAGCGACTTGCTGCGCAGCAGGTCCGCGCCCGCGTGCCAGAAGGACGGGGTCTGGGCCAGCGCCGTCGTCGCGAGGGACAGGGTGTTCATCCGCACGCGCTCGTCCATCGGGGTGTCCGTCGGGAGCTTGAGCGTGAGCGCGTCCCACAGCGTCTCGTTGTCGTGGGCGTCGACGTAGGTGATGACCTCCTCCGGCGACTCCGCGTACCCCGCGGGCTGCCCGTTGTAGTCGAGCTCGGCGCCCGTCTGGACGACGCCCGCGCTGGTCAGGAACGAGAAGTCGCGCAGGTTGCCGGCCAGGCCCAGGCGCACCAGGTCGGCGGCGTGCTGCGCCCGCGCGAGCTGCGCGGCCTCGTCGCCGTTGACCGGCGCCCCGTTCGGGTCGACGTACGCACCCGAGCCGAAGCCCTGGATCCGCGGGTCCTCGTCGAAGGGCCCACCGCCCCGGACGGCGTCGCGCAGCCGGTCGCTGAACGTCCCGATGCCGGTCCCGCCGAGCTGGCCCTGCGTCGCCTGCGTGAACAAGCGGTTGTCGGCCACCTCGCCGAAGTTCCAGCCCTCGCCGTAGAGGTACACGCCGGAGCCGTCGACGCCGTCGCGCCACCGGTCGAGCCCGTCGAGCGCCTCGCGGACCGCGAGCATCGTCTCGCGCGAGTGGTGCCCCATGAGGTCGAAGCGGAAGCCGTCGACCTTGTAGTCCCGCGCCCACACGACGACCGAGTCGACCATCATCTTCTCGGCCATCGCGTGCTCGGTCGCGATGTTCTGGCAGCACGTGGAGGTCTCCACGGCCCCGACGGCGTTGAGCCGGTGGTAGTACCCGGGCACCACGCGGTCGAGGACGGACTTGGCGCCCTGTCCGCTCTGCGCCGTGTGGTTGAACACCTGGTCGAGCACGACCTGCAGGCCGTCCGCGTGCAGCGCACCGACCATCGTCCGGAACTCCGCGACGCGGGCGCCGCCGTGCGGGTTCACCGCGTAGGAGCCCTCGGGCGCCGTCCAGTGCAGCGGGTCGTAGCCCCAGTTGTAGCCGTCGGCGTCGCGGACCTGGTCGATGCACGCCTGCTGCTCGGGCGAGTCCGGCGGGAACGACGCGAGGTCGCACGGCGGTGTCGCCTGGGCGCTGCGGTCCTCCTCGATCGTCGCGATGTCGAACGTCGGGAGCAGGTGCACGGTGGTCAGGCCGGCGTCGGCCAGGTCGCGCAGGTGCTCACGGCCGTCGGACCGGCGCTGGGCGAACGCGAGGTACGTCCCGCGCAGGTCCGCCGGCACCGTGGAGTCGTTGATCGAGAAGTCCCGTACGTGGAGCTCGTAGATGGTCTGGTCGACCGGCTCGACGTCGGGCTGGCGGGCGAACCGCCACTCCCGCGGCTGGTAGTCGCGGTCGTCCAGGTCCACCAGCACCGTGTGCGTGGAGTTGACGGTCAGCGCCACCGAGTACGGGTCGCTGACCTGGTTCACCTCGACGGCGGCGGTGCTCGGCGCGTAGACCGTCACCTCGTACACATAGGCGTCGGCCGCCCAGGACGACGAGCCGCGCACCGTCCATGTGCCGTCGTCGTGGCGCGTCATCTCGTGCCGCACCGGCTCGGCCGACAGGTCGACGGCAGTGCTGCGACCCGGCGCGTCCGGCCAGCGCAGCAGCGCGACGTCCTGGGCGGTCGGCGCCCACAGGGCCAGAGTCGGCCGGTTCCCGTGCCCCCAGGGCGCGCCGAGGGCGCGGTCCGCGGCGCCGGCGGCCCACAGGTCGTCGAGCACGCCGGGGATCTGCACGCCGGTGACGGCCGTCAGGTCGTCACCCTCGTACTGCCCGACCATGAGCTCGCCGCGCAGCCACGCCTCGACGTCGGCCCGGTCGGCCTCGAGCGTGAGGGCGACGTAGCCCGCCAGCTGCGGGAAGCGCGCGAGCTGCTCGTCCGTCAGGCCGCCGGCCTGGACGCCGAGCTCGGCCGCCTCGCCGCCCTTGACGGCGCCGTCGGCCACCTCGAGCGAGGCGTCCGGGGCGTGGTGCAGCCGCCACGTCAGGTCTGCGGGGTCGGCGTCGCCGACGAGGTCCGCCGGCCAGGCGATCGTGGCCGCGTCGACCCAGTGCGCCTGCTGCTGGCCGAGGCCGGGCAGCGGCGGGTCGGTGACCTCGATGGTGAGCAGGTGCGTCGCGATGTCGTACGTGAACGTCACCGGCTTGCCGCCGGGCGCGCTGAACGGGATGTTCGCCCCGTCGCGCGCTCCCCCGGCGCCGTAGTTCTCGCTCCACGACAGGCCGTGCGCAGCCTTCACCTCGTACGCGCCGGCCGGGATCGCCGCCGTCGTGTAGGTGTAGACCCTGTCGCCGTCCTTGTCCTGCAGCGAGGTGACGAGGCACTCGGGCTGCCAGTCGCCCGGGCAGCCGACCTCGCTCTGGTACGAGCCAGGCAGGGTGATGAGCGGGCCCTGCGCCGAGGAGGTGAACCACTTCGTGGCGTCGTCGTAGACGAACGTCACCTCGGTGGGCGCCGCGAGGGAGAACGGCACGTTGTCGCCGCCCGGGACGCCGCCCGCACCGTAGTTCTCGTCCCACGTGTTGTTGATGGCGATCTTGTACAGCCAGTCGCCGGCCGGGACGGTGAAGGTGCCCGCGTACACGCCGTTCGCGAGGTGCGTCAGGCGGATCGCCTCGCAGTCGGGCTGCCAGTCACCCGGGCAGCCGAGCTCGTCGTTCAGCGTGCCGGGGATCGACACGGTGAGGTCCGTGCGGCCCGTGCCCGGCTGGGGCTCGGGGTCCTCCGGCACGACGCCGTCGACGGCGACACCGACGGACCCGTACGCGGAGGCGGCGGCGGCCGTGCCGGCCGCGTCCACGCTGACGGCGCGGTACTCGACGAGCGTGCCGGCCGGCAGGCCCGCGACGTCGTGGAAGACGCGCGGCGTCGTCGTCTCGGCGGTGCCGAGCGGCGTCCAGTCCTCCGAGCCGACCACGCGGTACGCGAAGGAGGTCTCGGCCCAGACGTCGTCGGGCACGTCCGCGCGCACCGGGCTGACGCCCGTGAGCCGGGCACCCGGCGTCGGCACGTCGACCGTGATGTCGCCCGCGCCCGCCGCGACCGGGGCGTCGGCGGCCAGGACGACCGCCGAGAACGCCGGCACGGTGAGCTCGACGGCGCCGTCGGCGTCGGCCGTGACCGCCGCGTGGCCGCCGTACAGGGAGGCGAAGCCCGCGCCCGGGGTGAGGGTCTCGACGGTGACCGTGGCATCCGAGGCCGCGTTGTTCACGGCCACCAGGTGCTCGACCTTGTCGTCGCGGAGCACGCGGGAGAACGCGTAGACGGACTCCTCGCCCGCGCCGGAGACGGGCCGCTCGATCTGCGCGCCGGACTCGAGCGCCGGGGTGGCCTCGCGCAGCGTGGCGAGCTCGGCGATGTGCTCGTACAGCGGCGCGTCGGTGTCGAACCTGTCGACCGAGCCGACGGTCTCACCGGTGAGCAGCTGTTGGTCGGTGTACTCCGCGACCTGCGACGCGAAGAGCGTCTGACGCGCGCTCTTGTCGCCGCCCAGGCCGACGAAGCCCTGCTCGTCGCCGTAGTAGACGACGGGCTGGCCGCGCGTCAGGTACATCAGCGCGTGCGCGAGCTCGGACCGCTCCAGGCCGTTCCCGTTGCCCGCGACGAAGTAGCCGATGCGACCCATGTCGTGGTTGCCGAGGAAGGTCGGCAGGGCCGACGCGCTCGTCGTCGGGGTCGTGTACATGTCGTCGCCCGCGAAGAGCTGGCTGAGCGTGTCCGGCGCGAAGCCGCGCGCGAAGTTCGACGCCGCGGACTGGAACGTGAAGTCCAGGACCGAGTTCATGTCCGTGCGACGCACGTAGGGCGAGAGCTTGGCCGGGTCGGCGTCGTACACCTCACCGAACATGAAGAAGTCCGGCTTGCCGTTCGCGTGGGCGTATTCCAGGACCTCGGTGGTCCAGTCCTCCCAGAACTCGAAGTTCACGTGCTTGACGGTGTCGATGCGGAACCCGTCGATGCCCAGGTCGATCCACGAGGTGTAGACGTCGACGAAGCCGTCCACGACCTCCTGGTCCTCGGTCATGAGGTCGTCGAGGCCGGAGAAGTCGCCGTACGTGGTGGACTCACCGCTGTAGGTCGAGTTCCCGCGGTTGTGGTAGAGCGTCACGTCGTTCAGCCACGCGGGGACCTTCACGTCCGCGTCGTCGGGGTCGACGACGGGCGTGTAGGGGAACGACGCCTCGGCACTCAGGTCCGGGAACGTGCCTGTCCCGGCGTACTCGGCGGGATCGAACGGGGTGACGCCGTCGGCCAGGTAGTACGGGCTCGTGGCCTGGTCGATGTAGGAGTACTGGCCCTCGGCGTAGTCGATGACGTCGGCCGTGTGGTTGGTGATGATGTCGAAGTAGACCTTGATGCCCAGGTCGTGCGCCTCGTCGATGAGCGCCTCGAGCTCGGCGTTGGTGCCCAGGTGCGGGTCGATCTGCGTGAAGTCCGTGATCCAGTAGCCGTGGTAGCCCGCGGAGACGTCGGCGGTCCCCGCGCCCTGGACGGGCCGATTCTTGAACGACGGCGTGAGCCAGATCGCCGTCGTGCCCAGGCCGTCGATGTACGGCAGCTGCGCGCGGAGGCCTGCGAGGTCGCCGCCGTTGTAGAAGCCCTTGTCGGTCGGGTCGAAGCCCGTGACCAGGCGGTCGCCGGTGAGGCCGCCGGCGTCGTTGGTGGGGTCGGCGTTGGCGAACCGGTCGGTCATGACGAAGTAGAACTGCTCGGTGGAGCCGGCCTGGCGCACCGGCGCGGCGACGAGCGCGTCGTCGGCCGCGGTGTACCCGCCGGCCAGGTCGAGCGGCTGCAGCGCGATGCGGTGGGTGGTGTCGTCGTAGACGACGCGCAGGCGGGTCGGCCCGCCGACGACCAGCGGGATGTTGGCGCCGCCCGCGGCGCCGTCCGCGCCGTAGTTCTCGTCCCAGGAGTCGTTCAGCGCGATCTTGTACTCGTACGCGTAGGGCGCCTCGCCCTCGGGCGTCAGCTCGAGCTCGGCGGCGTAGACGCCGGGGGTCGCGGTCTCGACCAGCTCGGTCGCCGCGCAGTCCGGCTGCCAGTCGCCCGGGCAGCCCATCTCGCTCTGCAGGCTGCCGACGAGCGCGGGGCTGCGTCCGTCCGCGGCGGTTGCGGTGGTCGCCGTCGTCGGAAGGAGCCCGACGACGCCGGTGACGGCGAGCGCGAGGGCCGTCGCCCCCGCCGCGGCCGCGCGTCGGCCGCCTCCCCGGGTGAGCCTGCGTGGTGCGTGCGCGCGTGCGGTTGCCGCGGACATGGGACCCCCTCGTCGCCAACTGCGGGTTTCACGGATGCGGGTGGGCACCGCCCGCCGATTTCAC
Organism: Actinomycetes bacterium; assembly: GCA_023426865.1. GTDB lineage: Bacteria > Actinomycetota > Actinomycetes > Actinomycetales > Cellulomonadaceae > Actinotalea. Next base: position 1,470 of record JAEZBT010000423.1, on the reverse strand, counting down.
CCGGGTGAATGCCGGTGCGCGGACTGTAACGTGTTGCAGCAAGATCCAGCAATGGGATGACTGCGGGCACACGACCATCGGGGCTGCGCGGGCCGGCTGGAATGCGCAGGATGGACCTCATGGACCACGAGCTCATCGACCTCGAGGACCACGGCTGGCAGGCGCTGCGCGCAGGCGGCGGCAGCGCGATCGCGTTCTACGACTCCGTGCTGGACACGCGGGTCACGATGCTGCTGCCCGGGGGCCTCGCCATCACCAGCCGGGCGGCGGCGCTGAAGTCCATGTCGGGCGCGCCGTGGGACGCCTACGACCTCGCCGACCGCGCGGTGCACCAGGTCACCGACGACGTCGCGCTCGTCACCTACTCCGTCAGCGCCCGGCGCGGGGACCTCGCGTACCACGCGCTCGTCTCGAGCCTGTACGTGCGTCGCCCGGGCGGCTGGCGGCTCACGTTCCACCAGCAGACGCCGCGCTGACAGCGCGCTCGCACCGGCGGGCGCACGCCGACGGCGGCGCCGCCGGCCGCTGCCGGCCGCCGTCAGCCCGCGAGGTTCGCGGAGAAGAACGCGACGAGGTCGCCGGGGAAGCCCGTGTCGAGCGAGTGCCCGCCGGTGAACACGAACGACGTCGCCGGGATGCCGTGCTCGCCGAGCACGCCGAGCAGGTACTCCGAGCCCTCGGGGATCCAGGCGTAGCCGTCGGCCGTGCCGTATGCGATCCGGATCGCCGCGAGGCGCTCGGGCTGGGCGAGGTAGTCCGCGACCTTGCGCTCGAGGTCGCCGAAGCCGGACTCCCATGCGGCGACGGCGACCGGGTCCTGGGACTCGAGCGGCGCGGCCGGGTCGATCGGCAGGTGGTGCGGGTACGGCGCCTCCGGGTCGGGGGCGAACGCAGCGCCGTAGGACGCCCACGCGCCGTTGTCGGCGAGGAAGCCCGTCAGGCCGTCCTCCGGCCGGAACAGGCCCGGCGACGCCGCGTAGAGCGCGCCGAAGACGTCCGGGCGCGCCAGCCCGACGTTGATCGTGCCGGAGCCGCCCATCGAGAACCCGGACAGCCCCCGCGAGGTCGCGTCCGGGATCGTGCGGTACGTCGCGTCGACGTGGGCGACGACGTCCTCCGTCAGCGCGTCCTGGGCGTTGCCCGTCACCGGGGAGTTCGCGTAGAAGGTGTTGCCGATCGAGCTCTCGCCGTCCAGCTCGACGACGATGAGCTCCCGCATGCCCGCCTTGCCCATCTCGGCCCAGAGCACGGGTGCCAGGCTGCGCAGGCGGCCGACCGGCTCGTCCGAGCCGGCGAGGAAGTACACCACGGGGTACCGCGCGTCGGACGTGTCGTAGGACGGCGGCAGGTGCACGACGATGTCGCGCTCGGCCGGGTCGCCCAGGATGGTGTTGCCGAGCGACGGCGTCGGCACCGTCTCGGCGACCGAGCGGCCCTCGCCGAGGTCCTCGGCGGGCGTCTCGTCGGCGG
>JAEZBT010000227.1 GCA_023426865.1 Actinomycetes bacterium | reverse complement strand
CTGGACCGCCATGCGCGGCTGAGCGGCGCCGACAGGCGGGGCCGGGCGCGTCCCGGCCCCGCACGGACGCGTGAGTGCGCGAACGGGCCCGTGCATCAGGGTCAGGTTGACCGCGACGACGGCCGCGAACGCGACCGCTGCCGTGGGACCAGGTGCGCGATCGCCACGACGACGGCGCCCACCAGCGCGCCCGCGAGCGCCGAGGCGAGGGTCCCGCCCAGCCAGGCGAGGAACGGACCGACGCCGGCGACGTCGCGCAGAGCCTCCTCGAGGTGGTGCACGAGCTCGTACGGCGCGTGCCAGCCCAGCTCGTCCACGCCCACCAGGAGGATGTGCCCGCCGACCCAGAGCATCGCCACGATGCCGACGGTCGAGAGCACCGCGAGCACCGTCGGCATGGCCCGGACGAGGAGCCGGCCGGTAGCCGCCACGGCGCGACCGCTCCGCTGCGCGAGGTGCAGGCCGACGTCGTCCGCCTTCACGATGAGGGCGACCACCCCGTAGACGAGCGCGGTGATCACCACGGCCACCACGAGCAGGATCGCCGCGCGCGAGAGGAGCGGCTCGTCGGCCACCTCGTTCAGGGCGATGACCATGATCTCCGCGGACAGGATGAAGTCCGTCCGGATCGCCCCGGCGACCATGGTCTTCTCGGTGTCCGGGCCGACGGCGGCCGCGGGCACCTCGCGCGCCTCCTGATGGTGCCCGGTCAGCGCCTCGTAGAGCTTCTCCGCGCCCTCGAAGGCGAGGTAGGTCCCGCCGATCATGAGCACGGGCGTCAGCAGCCACGGCAGGAACTGGCTGAGCAGCAGGGCCACCGGCAGGATGATCAGCACCTTGTTGCGCAGCGAGCCCACGGCGATCCGCCGGATGATGGGCAGCTCGCGGTCGGGCGTGAACCCGTGCACGTAGCGCGGCGTGACCGCGGTGTCGTCGACGACGACGCCCGCCGCCTTGACGCTCGCCCGTCCGGCCGCGGCACCGACGTCGTCGATCGAGGCCGCCGCGAGCTTCGCGAACGCCGCGATGTCGTCCAGGAGCGCCGCCAGCCCACCCGGCATCGACCACCGTCCTTCCCCGGAGGCGCCCCGCGCCCCCGAGCCACCTGTAGCCGATCGGTCGCCGGCCACCTCGAAGGGTAGGGCCGGTCCGCCGGGATTCGCCCGCCCGGGAACGCCGCGGCCCCGTCCGACGTTCCCCTGACGCCGGCGGGGACGTCCCGGACGGTCCCTGGTCCGAGTCCTGGAGTCACGCGTGTCGGCGTTCGCCCGTCTGTCCCTGCGGTTCCGCGCGGTCACCGCCCTCATCACGGTCGCCGTGATGGTGACGGGGATCATCAGCCTCACCTCGCTGCGCCAGGAGCTCATCCCGCCACTGGAGCTGCCGGCCGCCGTCGTCGTGGCCGTGGTCCCGGGGGCGTCGCCCGAGATGGTCGAGGACCAGGTCACGGTCCCGATCGAGGAGGCCGTGGCCGGCGTCCGGGGCGTGGACCAGGTGACGTCGCGGTCGGCCGCGAACGTCTCCACGACCACCGTGCTGTTCGAGTACGGCACCGACATGACGTCGGCGACCCAGGAGGTCCAGACGGCGATCGGCCGCGCGTCGTCCACGCTGCCCGAGGACGTCGACCCGCAGGTGGTGACCGGGTCGCTCGACGACCTGCCCGTCGTCCAGCTGGCCGTGGCCGGTCCCGACGAGCGGGCGCTGCTCGGCTTCACCGAGGACGTGCTCGTGCCGGCCCTGGAGGACGTGCGCGAGGTCCGCTCGGTCGCCGTGACCGGCGCGGCCGAGCGCGAGGTCGTCGTCTCCCCCGACCTCGCGGCGCTCGCCACGGGCACGCTCGACCTCGAGCAGCTGCGCACCGTGCTCGAGCGCAACGGCGTCGTCGTTCCCGTCGGCGAGATCAGCGAGGGCACCACCACGTGGACCGTGCAGGTCGGCAGCGCCCTGACCAGCCTCACCGAGCTCGAGGACCTGCCGCTGGGCGGCGAGGCAGGCGACCTGCGCCTGGGCGACGTCGCGACGGTGACACAGGCCCAGGCGGACCCCACCTCGTTCTCGCGGCTGGACGGCGAGCCGGCGCTGGCCGTCTCGATCACGAAGACGCCCGACGGCAACACTGTCGACGTGTCCAGCGCCGTCGCCGCGGTGCTCGACGACCTCGCCGAGCAGGTCGAGGCGGAGGGCCTGGACCTCGCGGTGGTGTTCGACCAGGCGCCGTTCATCGAGGAGTCGATCACCGGCCTCACGGAGAAGGGCCTGCTCGGGCTCACCTTCGCCGTGCTCGTCATCCTCGTGTTCCTGCTGTCGCTGAGCACGACGCTGGTCTCGGCGGTGTCGATCCCGCTGTCCCTGCTCGCCGCCTTCACCGTCATGTACGCGACCGGCTACACCCTCAACCTCCTCACGCTGTCGGCCCTGACGATCGCCATCGGGCGCGTGGTGGACGACTCGATCGTCGTCATCGAGAACATCAAGCGGCACCTGTCCTACGGCGAGCCGAAGATGGCGGCCATCATCGGCGCGCTGCGCGAGGTCGCCGCCGCGATCACGGCGTCGACGGTGGCCACGGTCGCGGTCTTCCTGCCGATCGGGCTGGTGGGCGGGCTCGCCGGCGAGCTGTTCCGGCCGTTCGCGATGACCGTCGCGATCGCGATGGGCGCGTCGCTCCTCGTCGCGATCACCATCGTCCCCGTGCTCGCCTACTGGTTCGTGCGCACGCCCCGCGAGGTCGACGACCCCGAGGCCGCGGCCAAGGTCCGCGCCGAGGCGGAGGCCAAGGAGCGCCGCGGCCTCTGGCAGCGCGCCTACGTGCCGCTGCTCGACGGTGTCCTGCGCAGGCCCGCCGTCAGCCTCCTCGTCGCCGGCGGCGTGCTCGCGGGGACCGTCGCGCTCGTCCCGCGGTTGGAGACCAACCTCCTCGGCGACTCCGGCTCGGATGCCCTGACGGTGACCCAGAGCTTCGCGGCGGGCACCTCGCTCGCCGCCCAGGACGACGCCGCGCGCGTCACCGAGCAGGCCCTGCTCGCCGTCGACGGCGTGGAGACCGTGCAGACGACAGTCGGCTCCGACCCCGCCATGGCGGCGTTCTTCGGCGGCGGCGGGGCATCGGCCGGCTACGCGGTCACGGTCGCCGACGACGCCGACGCAGCGGCCGTCCGCGCGTCGGTCGAGGAGGCGGTCGACGCCCTGCCGACCGACGACGTCACGCGCGACGTCGAGGTCGCGACCGGCGACATGGGGCTCGTGAGCTCGGACGTGGAGCTGGTCGTCACCGCCGTCGACGCCGACGCGCTCGCCGCCGCGACGCAGCTGGTGACCGAGGCCGCCCGCGCCGTCGACGGCGTGGCCTCCGTGCGCGACAACCTCGCGGCCGACGCGGAGATCGTCGAGGTCACGGTCGACCGCGACCTCGTCGCCTCCCTCGGCCTGTCGGAGACCGCCGTGGCCGGGGCCGTCGCAGGGATCATGCGCCCGTTCGAGATCGGTGCGGTCCTGCTCGAAGGGCAGGAGGTGCCGGTGCTGCTCGACCTCGGCCGCGCCCCGCAGTCGCTCGACCAGCTCCGCGCCACGCAGGTGCTGCCGGGGCTGGCGCTCGGCGACGTGGCCGAGGTCGAGGTGGTCCGAGCCGTTTCCTCGATCACCCGGGTCGACGGCCAGCGCACCGCGACCGTATCGGTGGCGCCGGCAGGCCAGGACCTCGGCGCGCTCTCCGGCCGCCTGCTCTCGGCGACGGAGGAACTCGACCTGCCGGTCGGGGCGGACGTGCGGATCGGCGGCGCCGCAGCCGAGCAGGAGGCAGCCTTCGCCGACCTCTTCCTCGCGCTGGTCATCGCCATCGCGATCACCTACATCGTCATGGTGGCGACGTTCAACAGCCTGGCCCAGCCGCTGATCCTGCTCGTCTCCATCCCCTTCGCGGCGACCGGGGCGCTCGTCGCCCTGCTGGTCACGAGCACCCCGCTCGGCGTGCCGGCGCTCATCGGCATGCTGATGCTCATCGGCATCGTGGTGTCGAACGCGATCGTGCTCATCGACCTGGTCAACCAGTACCGGGAGCGCGGGCGCTCGCTCGACGACGCCGTCCGCGAGGGTGCGCGCAAGCGGCTCCGCCCCATCGTCATGACCGCCGCGGCGACGATCTTCGCCCTGCTCCCGATGGCGCTGGGCGTCAGCGACGCCGGCGGCTTCGTCTCGCAGCCGCTCGCGCTCGTCGTCATCGGCGGGCTCGTGAGCTCGACGCTGCTGACACTGCTCGTCGTGCCCGTGCTCTACGTGCTGTGGGAACGCCGGGCCGAGCGCAGGGCCGAGCGGCGCCGTGCCCGGCGCGAGGGCGCGGCGGTGGCCACCGCCTGACGGTCAGCGCTCGTGCGGGAGCACGAACTCCTCGTGGTTCGCCCCGAGGATGCGGCGGTCGTCCAGCCCCCCGTGGTGGGTGTCGCGGACCGGCGTCAGCTCGACGAACGTCACCTCGTGCCGGGCGAGCGGCAGGTCGAGCTCGACCCGGCCGCCGGCCACGGTGAGCCGCGCGTGCT
>JAEZBT010000221.1 GCA_023426865.1 Actinomycetes bacterium | reverse complement strand
GGCCGGAGGCGGTCGCCGGGGCCGTGGGTTCGCGCGCGTCGCGGTTCTTCGGCTCGAACGCGGGCCAGGCGTACTTCGTCGAGGCCGTCATCGCCGTCGTCGTCGCGTGCGTGCTGCTGCTGCGCGGGCTCGAGGTCGCGCTCGCGCTGCGCTCCCAGGGCATCACCGACCTCGCGGGCGGCGTGCCCCCGTGGAGCGGGCCGACCGCGTTCGCCATGACCTCGACCGAGCCCGTGAGCTCCGTCGACATCGGCTACCTCTGGGACCACCCGTTCACCGCCTGGTTCGGCGCGTCGTGGGTGGGCGTGGAGACGGCGACGCTCGAGACGGCCGTCGTCGTGCTCGCGACCGTGAAGATCCTCGTCTCGTCGACGTGGCTGGCCGTGGTCGGGCTGCGGCCGGCGATGGGCGTCGCGTGGCACCGGTTCACCGCGATCGTCAACGTCTGGGCGCGCCGCGAGCTCGACGGCCGGGCCGCGTTGCGCGAGGTGCCGCCCGTCCGCGCGTCGGGCAGGCCCGTGGACTTCGACCACCTGGAGGACCTGCCCGACGACGCGCGGCTCGGCGTCGGGCGCGTGGAGGACCTCAGCTGGAAGGGGCTGCTCGACCTGGCGACCTGCACCGAGTGCGGGCGCTGTCAGGAGCAGTGCCCGGCGTGGGCGTCCGGCAAGGTGCTCTCCCCGAAGCTGATGGTGCTCGCGCTGCGCGACCACGCCTTCGCGACGACGCCGGGGCTGCGCGTCGGCGCCAACGCCCCGACCGCGCCGTCCGGGCACACCGCGGCGACAGGCGTGCTGGGGCTCGCGGGGAGCGTCGACCACGCGCGCGTGGACGCGTTGTCGCTGGTGGGCGACGTCGTCGACCCGCAGGCGCTGTGGGACTGCACGATGTGCGGCGCGTGCGTGCAGGCGTGCCCGGTCGACATCGAGCACGTGGACCTGTTCGTCGACCTGCGGCGCCACGAGGTGCTCATGGAGTCGGCGTTCCCGGCGGAGCTCGGCAAGGCGTTCGCGGGCATCGAGCGTCGGGGCAACCCGTGGGGCGCGGCGCCGCGCGACCGGCTCGCGTGGACGGCGGGGCTCGACTTCCCCGTGCCGGTCGTGGGGCGGGACGTGGCGGACGCGTCGGAGCTGGACTACCTGTTCTGGGTGGGCTGCGCGGGCGCGTACGACGAGCGCGGGCGGCGCACCTCCCGGGCCGTCGCCGAGCTGCTGCACGCCGCCGGGGTGCGGTTCGCGGTCCTCGGCGAGGCCGAGGGGTGCAGCGGGGACCCCGCGCGTCGGGCCGGGAACGAGCTCCTGTTCCAGCAGCAGGCGCGGGCGACGATCGACACGCTCACCGAGGCCCGGGCCACGCGCATCGTCGCGACGTGCCCGCACTGCCTCAACGCGCTCGGGAACGAGTACCCGCAGCTCGGCGGGGAGTCCGAGGTCGTGCACCACACGGAGCTGCTGGACCAGCTCGTGCGCGAGGGTCGGCTGGTGCCGACGTCGGGCGTGGGTGTCGGCGCGGGCGCCGACGAGGGCGAGGGTGCGGCGCCGGGCGAGGGCGCGGCGGCGTCGGGCACCGTGACCTACCACGACCCCTGCTACCTGGGCCGCCACAACGGCGTCTATGCGCCGCCGCGCGAGCTGCTCGCCGCGGCCGGGCTGACGCTCACGGAGATGCCACGCTCGGGGGAGCGGTCGTTCTGCTGCGGCGGCGGTGGCGCGCGCGCGTTCATGGAGGAGGCCCCGGGCACGCGCATGTCGAGCAACCGGGGCACGGAGGCGGTCGCCACGGGCGCCGACGTCGTCGCGACGGGCTGCCCATTCTGCGTGACGATGCTGACCAAGGGCGTCGCCGACGCGGGGGGCGCGGCGTCCGGGGCGGCGGCCGGCGCGCCCCCGGAGGTCACGGACGTCGCCGTCCTCCTCCTGGCGGCCACCCGCCGCCGAAAGTAGCCCCGGCCGCTGACCCGCCCCACCCGCGTCCAGCCGCCGACCCGCCCCGCCGAAGCGTGCGGTGAAGGGTTCCTACCGATATGCGGTAGGAACCCTTCATCGCAGCACGGGTCCCCAGAGCCGAGGCGGCCCGGGTGGGGAACACTCGGGTCCACAGGCAGGACGGGCCCCGGCGCCACGTTCGGCGCGCTCCGCGAGGCTCGGCACGTGCGCCTCGCATCAGACGTCGTCGGAGCCCTCGCAGGTCGACAGGCCGGCGTCGTCACGACAGCGCAGCTCCGGGATCGCGGCGCCGACGACGTCTGGATCGGACGACAGGTGAGGTCGGGTCGCTGGCGCCGCCTGCACCGCGGCGTGCTGCTGACCTGCTCCGGTCCCATCTCCTGGCGTGCCCGTGCCTGGGCTGCGCTCCTGTACGCCGGCCCTGGTGCGGCACTGAGCCACGAGGCCGCGGCGAAGCGGCACGAGTTCATCTCCACACCGCCGCGCGTGGTGGACGTCACGATCCCCGCCGACCGGCGCGTGATGCCGTCACCCGGTGTGACCGTTCACCTGCGCACGGACGGCCCGCGTGCCTCCGGACGCCCCCGGACCACCTGGCGCGGAGACACGGTCGTCGACCTGGTGGACTCGGCACTGACCACCGACGACGCCGTCGGCTGGGTCTGCCGCGCGAGCCGAGCCGGCACGAACCGCGCGGAGATCCTTGACGCCGTCGAGCATCGGGGCCGGTTCCGGAACTCGGGCTTGCTCCGCGAGATCGTGGCCGAAGTCGCCGAGGGGATCGAGTCGCCGCTCGAGCGGCGCTACCACCGGGACGTCGAGCGTCGTCATCGTCTCCCCCGCGCACGGCTGCAGGTCAGCGAGGTGGTGAGAGGGCTGTGGATCCGCGCCGACGCCGTGTACGACCCCTACGGCGTCCGGGCTGAGCTCGACGGCAACCTCGGGCACCCGGGCGGGCGGACGGACCAGGACACCTGGCGGGACAACGCCGTGATGCTGGCGACGGGGGATCTCACGCTGCGCTACCGCTGGCGGCACGTCGCGGTGGACCCGTGCGTGACCGCAGCGCAGGTGGCCACGGCCCTCACCCGCGGCGGCTGGCGAGGTGCGCCGCACCCGTGCTCACCGACGTGCGTGGTGCGCGTCGGCCACGGCTGACTGCGATGAAGGGTTCCTACCGATATGCGGTAGGAACCCTTCACGTCAGGGGGACGACGGACGTCGGGCGCACTCAGATCGCGCGGACGCCTGCCAGGGCGCCCGCGATGGCCGCCAGGCTCTCGGCGCCGTCAGGGCACGCGAGGTCCACGAGCGAGCGGCCCGACGCGACCTGGACCCGGTACGCGCCCACGTACTTCGGGTGCTCGTGCGAGCCGACCGCCGTGACGGCAGCCGTCATCAGCACCGTGTGCGCGATGGACCACGCCGGCCGCGGGTGGCTGGTGAACCACTCCCGCCGGTGCACGAACTCCAGCGTTCCGGCGTCGGCGCAGACCAGCGCCGCGTGCAGGGTCACGGGGCGGTGCCGGTCCAGCCAGTGCCGGAGCACCCCGCCGCGCCGCGGCACGACGACGCGCGGGTGCGCGCCCAGCAGCACCAGGCCGGGCCGGTGCTCGGCGATCTCCATCTGGGCGGTGACCAGGCCGGAGTCGACGTCGTCCAGGTCCGCCATGCGCGACGACGGCAGCGGCACCCGGCCGGGCCGCTCGGCGGGATCGCGCGCGGCGAGCGCCTCGGTCCGGATGATCTCGAGCAGCTCGGCCATCACGCCGCGCGACACCGCGCTGTACCGCAGGCGCACGGCGACGCCGCCGCGCTGGAGCCCGTCGACGTCGTGGATCACCAGGCGCCCGTCGAGCATCGAGACGCTGTGCTCGATCGCGGCGATCTGCCGGTAGGGCAGCTGAACCGTCTGGTACGTGTCGCCCTTGCGCGACAGGACGGTCAGGATCTCCTTGCCCGCGACCACCAGGTGGTCGTACAGGTGCATCTCCGGGTTGGCGTCCCGCCGGTCGATGGCGCGCGGCACCTTGAGCACGAGGCGAGCCGCCTCCAGCTCGATCCCGTGCTCCCGGTAGAGGCGCGGCATCTCCTCCGGGGTGCGGACGCGATAGGTCCACGGCCCGAAGGCGTCGTACTCCGGCGTACGCTGCACGGTCCGATGATCGCAAGTCGCGGCCGCAACCGGAACCGTCCCGGGGTACCGGATCGGTGACGGTTCCGGCATGCGGACGAGCCGCCGGGCGCGCCCTCAGCCGACGGAGAGCGCCTCCCGCAGCGCCCGCACGGTCGGCGACCCCTCCGGGAACGCGAGCTGCACGACGGCGTCACCCACCGACACCTTGCACGCGAGCGCCCCGCTGAACGCGGGGTGCGGGGTGAGGGCGACGGCGGTGACGGCCGACGCGAGAATCGTCGTCCGGGCGATGGAGTGCGCCGGACGGCCCCGCGGGGTGAGCAGCTCGCGACGGTGCAGCAGCTCGACCCGGCCGGGCGCGTACGCGACGACGGCGGCGTGCAGCGTGATCGGCCACCACCGGTCGAGCAGCCGCGCGACCCACGACGTCGCCCGCCGGGACACGGGCACCCGGGCGTGGTCGGCCAGGCGC
>JAEZBT010000220.1 GCA_023426865.1 Actinomycetes bacterium | reverse complement strand
TGCCCCGGTTCGGGCATGAACGCCATCCCGGGCTGGGACATGAACGTCTGCCACACCTTCCATTTCGATCCAGCCGCCCCGTTGACCAAACCGGTCATGCTCGACGGCAATCCGCCCGGGCCGCCGCCGCCCCCGCCGTTGAAGCAGGACGGCCCGCGCGTCGTGCGGACGGACGTCGACGCGAAGGACGGGCTGACCAAGTGCCCGCGCTGCGGCGCGACGGAGATCGCGCAGAACCCGGAGACGGGGTACCTGCGGTGCGGGTTCTGCCGGCACGAGTGGCAGGCGGTCAACGCGCTCGAGGCGTTCGGCCTGGACGGGCCGATCGGTGAGCTGCGCGGCCTGGTGATGGGCTCGGGCGCGACGACGATCGAGCCGACCGAGACGGTCCTGACGTTCAAGTGCAGCGCGTGCGGGGCGGACGTCGTCGTCGACACGGCCCACAGCACGCAGGCGCGGTGCCACTGGTGCCGCAACGTGCTGTCGATGAACCAGCAGATCCCTAACGGTGCGGTGCCGGACATGATCCTGCCGTTCCGCGTGCCGAAGCAGGACGCGGTCGCGAGGATCACGCAGTTCGTCAAGAAGCGGCAGTTCTTCGCGCACCCGCGGTTCAAGAAGGAGTTCGCGCCCGAGAACGTCATGGGCGTGTACCTGCCGTACATGGTCATCGACGTGAACGCGCATGCCGCGATGAGCGGTGTGGGTGAGCACGAGCTGCGCCGCTACACGGTCAAGGTGGGCGACAGCCGCCAGACGCGGTACGACGTCGCGATCTACCAGGTGGCGCGCGAGTTCGACCTGCACGTCAACGACCTGACGGTCGAGTCGTCGGCCAGCCGGCTGGACCAGCGGGCCGCGGTGAACACGAACAACATCATCAACTCGATCATGCCGTTCGACACCCGCAACGCGGTCAAGTACGACTCGAACTACCTGGCCGGCTTCACCATGGAGCGCCGCGACACGAACCTCGAGCACTTGTCGCCGCTCGTGCAGACGCAGGCCGCCGACGTCGCGCGCTACCAGGCGAACGCGACGCTCGAGTACTACGGCCGCGGGGTGCGCTGGGACGCCGAGCGGCTCGACGTCGTCGGGCAGCGGTGGGTGTCCGCGTACCTGCCCGTGTGGCTGTACGGGTACTACGAGCGCAAGAGCAACGGGTCCGCCTTCCTGCACTACGTCGCGGTGAACGGGCGCACCGGCGAGACGATGGGCTCGGTGCCGATCAACAAGGGTCGGCTGTTCGCGGTGTCGTCGGTGGTGCAGGTCATCGGCATGGTGATCGGCACGATCATCCTGGTGGTGGGCGGATGAGCCTCCACCTGCTCGGCCAGGCGGTCCTCGCCTCCAGCAGCAGCTCCGAGGGCGACCCGCGGGCCTTCGGCCTGCTGTTCTTCCTCTCGGGCTTCCTCTTCTACGGGTTCATGTACCTGCGGTACCGGAACTCCGACAAGCGCCACCGCCACGAGGCGGAGACCGAGGCCCAGATGCTCGACGTGCGCGCGTGGGACCAGCACGTCGACATGAAGAAGGGCGTCAGCCACTCCCGGATGAAGGGCGCCAACAACACCGAGGTCCGCGGCGTGGTGAGCCAGGGCGGGGCGCCGCCGATCCCCGGCTTCGTCAACAACGCGCTCCGCGACCTGACGGACTGAGCCACGGTACGGCCGACGGACCTGCCGCCTCCGCCGCGGCTCTGGCCTGAGCGTCGTCTATGGCGCCAGCAGGCCGAGGGGCACGACCGCGATGCCGTCGGGGCGGCGGTAGGCGTGGGGCCCCGTGTTGATGATGACGCTGTCGACGAGCGTGTCGCCCAGCTGGCCGGCGAGCCAGTGGAGGTGGTTGGCGTCGCGGTCGTCGACGGTGGTGCTGAGCTTCACCTCGACGGCCAGGACTCGGCCGTCGTCGCGGACGAGGACCAGGTCGATCTCGTGGTCACCGTTGCGTGTGCGCAGGTGGCCGACAGCGGCCTCGGCAGCCTGTGCGGGGACGCGGACGCACAGCGTGACCAGGGACTCGAAGAGGTGGCCGAGCATGGTGCCGGCCTGGGGTCCCAGGGGTTGACCTTCGCCGTCGAGGAGACCGGCGAGGTTCAGGCCGAGGAGTCGGGCTGCGAGGGCGGGGTCGACCAGGTGATGTTTGGGTGTCTGGCCGAGCCGTGTGAGAGGGTGCGCGCTCGGCACCCATGCGGGGACAGGGTCGAGCAGCCACAGCTGGGTCAGGACGTCCCGGTAGGCGATGCTCGTACTCCTGGCGGGCTTGTCGGCCTGGCCCGGGGTGGCGGCGTCGAGCACGCTCGAGTAGCTGGCGGTGGAGGCGGTGGCCGCCGCATAGGCGCGCAGCCAGGCCAGCATCGCCTCGGGTTTGCGCACGGCCAGGCCCTGCTCGGGTACGTCTCGGTCGACGGCGTTGCGCAGGTAGGAGTCGAGCTGGAACCTCAGCGCCCGCGAGCTGAGGCCGCGGAGCCCGGGAAACCCGGAGGCGAGGATCTCCTCGGCGTAGTCGGTCAGCCGCAGGTCGCACTGGCCCTCGATGCGTGGCTTCCCGCCGGCGAGGAGCGTGCGCAGGCTGACGACGGGCTGGACCACGCCGCGTTCGGAGAGCGTCATCGGACGCATGCGCAGTCGACCGATGCGCCCGGCGCCGGAGTGCGCTGTCGCACCTGGCGCGGGAGCGGCCGAGCCGACGAGCAGGAACTGGCCTCCGGTCGGGTCCTCGTCGGCGATCCGGCGCACGACGTCCCAGACCTCCGGGACCTTCTGCCACTCATCGATCAGCAAGGGCCGAGCCCGCTCCCTCACGAGCTCCGGGTCGGCGTCCACGGCGGTCCTGTTGGCGCGCGAGTCCAGCCTCAGCAGGCCATGGACACGTTGCTCGGCCGTGGTTGTCTTGCCGACCGCTTTGGGGCCGTCGATGGCGATGGCGGGGACCTGTGGGAACAGCTCGTCCAGCTCGTCATCGAGGATCCTGCGGAGGTAGGCCACGCACGAATCATACAACTAGCAGCATCTGAATCCGACAGGTAGCAGCAGTCGAATCGGACGATTCGCAGATCCCAGGGAGTGCGCGGAGGGTCGCACGGCTATCGATCAGACGCTCGCGTCCGGCTCGAGGGCGCCGGCGCGGACGGCGGGTGCGGTCTCGACGGAGGGGGCGTCCGAAGCGTCGTCGGCCGCCGACGGCGGGGCCGCCTGGGCGTAGGTGCGGGACATCGACCGGTAGACCGGGGAGCGGAAGGCCGCGAGCGCGGCGAGCATCATGACCACGCCCGAGACCAGGAAGACGAGCGCGATGCCGCGGGCCTCGCCGTCGCCGAGCAGGGTGCGCAGGGCGTCGGCGCCGTCGTCGGACGCGGCCCAGGGGATGATCCAGAGCTGGGCCAGCGGCGCGATGAGGAACGCGGTGACCGGGGTGGCGGCGGTCTCGAGCGCCATCGCGAAGCCGAACACGCGGCCCTGCCGCTCGAGCGGGACGACGCGCTGGATGACGGTCTGCTCGGCGGCCTCCACCACGGGGATCAGGCACATGTAGAACCAGATCCCGACGGCGTAGATGGGCCACCAGTCCCGGATGGTGAACACCGCACCGAGGAAGCCCATGGCGAGGACGACGCGGAGCATCGTGCGCATGGGGTTGCGGCCCAGGCCCAGGCGCGCGACGACGGCGCCGCCGATGAGGAAGCCCGTCGACGACACGGCGAGCACGAGTCCCCAGGCCTCGACGGAGAACAGCTCGAGGCCGTAGGGGTCCATGAGCGCCATGTAGACGCCGCCGATGAGGTTGTTGAACGTCGAGAAGATGATGAGCGCGAACAGGCCGCTCGCGGCGCGGATGACCCGGATGGAGCCGCGCAGGTCGACGGCGTCGCGGGCATTGGCGGCGGGCGCTGCGGCGACGCGGTCCTCGGGGAACCGGATGACCAGCAGGTGCGCGAGCGCGAGGCCGGTCAGCGTCAGCGCGATGCCGAGCGTCCAGCCCATGCCGAGCAACCCGACGGACAGGCCGCTGATGATGCTCGTGACCATGAACGCGACGCCCTGCACCATGCCGACCAGGCCGTTCGCCTTGTCGCGCTCGCCGTCGGGAACGAGGATCGTGACGGTCGTCGAGAGCGCGATGTTGCGCATGTGCTCGACGACGGCGCCGGCCAGGATGATCACCGCGAAGATCCAGAACCACGGGGCGCCGAGGTCGATGAGGGTGCGCCCGGGCAGGATCAGGAAGATCGCCGCGGCGGCCGCGAAGGCCGTGAAGGTCAGGGTGGTCGACAGGCGCATGACGGCGAGCTTGCGGCGGTGGTCGACGATCGTCCCGAAGATGATGCTGCTGAACGAGATGAACAGCATGTACGCGCCGCCGATGATGCCGGTCGCCATGACGTTCCGCGTCTCGAGGTAGGCCCAGAACGTGAGCGCCCACCACAGGTAGCTGGTGGTGATGTTGGCGACGGCCGTGTTGGCGAGGATGTGCCGGAACGTGCGCATCGCCGTCGGGCTGGGTGGGGTGGTGGTGGCGGTGTCGTGGCCGGGCGTGTCGTGGTCGTCGGTACTGGCGCTCGGGTTCGTGCTGGTCATCGTCCTCGTCCCTTCGGAGCCTTCGATGCTGACGACTGACCGGCGGGACGTCGAGGACTTATCGGGTCGGGCGGCGGCGGGTCGAGGAGCCGCCTCGCGACGTGTGTTCGAGTGCGAGCGACGGTGACGGGTTCGAACGACGGTTGCTCGCGTCGTGGTGGCTTGTTCGCGCGAGGGCGCCTGGTGGGCCGGGTGGGGGTGTGGGTCAGCAGTTCTGGGGTTGCTGATGGCAGTCGGCGGTGACCAGGTGGGTGGGGGCTTCGACGGCGGTGATGGGGGTCGAGGTGGTGGTTGTGGTGGCGGTGCCGGTGACGGTGGCCCAGGTGGTGGTGCCGGCCAGGCGGTAGCGGCCGGTCCAGGTGGTGGTCAGGGTGATGGTGTAGGTGCCGGGTCGGGCGTAGGGGTGGGCGACGTCGTGGTCGGGGTAGGGGTGCCCGGGTGTGGTGGTGGTCACGGTGGTGCCGTCGCCGAAGTCCCAGGTGTAGGTGGTGGGGGTGGCTTCGACCTCGACCGGGTAGCCGAGCAGGTCGGTGGTGAGCAGCTGCTGGGCAGGGGTGGTGTAGACGATGGTGGGCATGTTGACCAGGTGCTCGGTGCGGGCGGGCTGGATGGTCAGCGGCGGCGGGGCCAGGGGGAGGCGGTGGAAGTCTTCTGCGGTGAAGGCCGGCAGGTAGTCGCTGGGGCAGGTCCAGCCGACGACGTTGGTCCAGTCGGACCAGGGTGAGCTCGTGGTGGCGCGGTCGCGGCGCCACAGCGGTTCGACGGGTGTGTCGCCGCCGCAGTCGGGCGGGGCGGCGCTGCTGTCGAGGTTGCC
>JAEZBT010000184.1 GCA_023426865.1 Actinomycetes bacterium | reverse complement strand
CGTCAGCACCGGCAAGGTCGCGGAGAAGGCGAAGTCCGGCGTCGAGCCGCTGCCGCAGGCCGCCGGCCTTTCGGGATCGGTCCAGGTGCGCCACGTCGACGCCGGCTCGTGCAACGGCTGCGAGATCGAGATCGGCGCGGCCTTAGGCCCGGTGCACGACGCCGAGCGGTACGGCGCGCGCCTCGTCGCCTCCCCGCGGCACGCCGACGCGCTGCTCGTCACGGGCCCGGTCACCCGCAACCTCGCCGAGCCGCTGCGGATCACCTTCGAGGCGATGCCCGCGCCGCGCCGCGTCGTCGCGATCGGCGACTGCGCCCGCAACTGCGGCGCGTTCGCCGGGGCCTACGGGGTCGTCGGCGCGGTGTCCGACGTCGTGCCGGTGGACCTCGAGGTGCCCGGCTGCCCGCCGCGGCCCGAGGACGTGGTCGCGGCCCTGCGGGAGCTGACCGGACGATGATCGAGGCGGGACTCTGGCTCGTCGCCGTCGGGGCGGTCCTCGGGGCCGTCGCCGTGGTGGCGGTCCCCGAGCGGCGTCGGCACGTGGTCGCCGGGTCGGTGACGGCGCTCGTCGGCGTCGGCGGGGTGCTGGCCGGCCTCGGCGGCCTCGGCGGGACGGTCTGGACGCGCGTCGCGCCCGGGCTCCTCCCGCTGGGCGAGGCCCGCCTGGCGGTCGACGCGCTGTCGGGCGCCTTCCTGCTGCTCATCGGGGCGGTCGCCGTCGCGGCCGGCGTGTACGGCATCGGGTACACCGCTCCCGGTGGCAAGCACGCCGGGGACCCCGGCCTGGCCGATGGCGACGCCCACCACGCGAGCCCGGCCGCCTCGCGCACCGCCCAGGCCACGGTCCCCCTGTTCGTCGCCGCGATGCTGCTCGTCCCCGCGGCCGCCAGCGTCACCACGTTCCTCGTCCTGTGGGAGCTGATGGCCCTCACGTCGCTCGTGCTGGTGCTCACCGAGCACCGGCTGCGCGCGTCGGTCCGCGAGGCCGGCCTCTGGTACGCGGGCATGACCCACGCAGGCCTGGTCGCGATCATGACCGCCCTGGTCATGGTCGCGGCGGGCGTCGGCGGGGAGAGCTTCGAGGCCATCCGCGCCGGGGCCGGCGACCTCTCGCCCGCGGTGCGCGCCGTCGTCCTCGTCCTCGTGCTGCTCGGCTTCGGCTCGAAGGCCGGCATGGTCCCGCTGCACGTGTGGCTGCCGCGCGCGCACCCCGAGGCGCCGAGCCACGTGTCGGCACTGATGTCCGCAGCCATGGTCAAGCTGGGCGTCTACGGCCTGGTCCGCGTCGCGTTCGACCTGCTCGGCGGTGCCCCCCGCTGGTGGGGGCTGCTCGTCCTCGCCCTCGGCTGCCTGTCGGCGCTGTACGGCGTGCTCCAGGCGAGCGTCGCCGTCGACCTCAAGCGCCTGCTCGCGTACTCCACCAGCGAGAACGTCGGCCTGATGCTCATCGGCCTGGGCGCGGCCGCGGTCTTCGCAGCCGACGGCAACCGCGTGCTGGCCGGCGTCGTGACGGCCGCCGCGGTGCTGCACGCCTTCAACCACGCCGCGTTCAAGACGGTCCTCTTCCTCGGCGCCGGCGCGGTGCTGCGCAGCACCGGCCTGCGTGACCTGGACGCCCTCGGCGGCCTCGTGCGGCGGATGCCGGTCGCCACGGCGCTCGTCGCCGTCGGCACGCTCGGCGCCGCCGCGCTCCCGCCGGGCAACGGCTTCGTGTCCGAGTGGGTGCTGCTCCAGGGCCTGATCCACTCGGTCGGTCCGGGCGGCTCGCCGGTGGTCGCGGTGAGCATCCCGGTGGCCGTCGGCGTCGTCGCGCTGACCGCCGGGCTCGGGGTCGCGACGTTCGTCAAGGCGTTCGGCGTCGGGTTCCTCGCGCTGCCGCGCTCGGCGGCGGCAGCCGAGGCCACCGAGAGCCCCGTGCCGATGCGCGTCGGGATGGGCCTCGCCGCAAGCGTGTGCGTCGGCCTCGGGCTCCTGCCCGCCGTCGCCGCCGCGCCGCTCGACCGGGTGCTCGGCGTGCTCCCCGGCGTGCGCAGCATCGACCCGCTCGCCGACAGCGCCGTCACGGTGCGCCTGAACGGCATCGCCGGCTCGATGTCGCCGCTGGTCATCGCGATCGGGCTGGTGCTCGCCGGGGTCGGCGTCGCCGCGCTCGTCCGGCGCCTCAGCCGCGGGGTCCCGCGCCGCGTCGCCCCCGCGTGGGGTTGCGGCGCGGTGGAGCGCGACCCACGTCAGGAGTTCACGGCGACGTCGTTCGCCGAGCCGCTGACCCGCGTGTTCGACGACGTCCTGCGGCCCGAGCAGGACGTCGACGTCACCCCGCTCGCCGAGTCCCGCTACCTCATCGAGTCCGTGACGTTCCGCCAGCGGGTGCCCGACCGCCTCGAGGCGCGCCTCTACCCGCCGCTGCTCGCGGGCGCGACGGCGTGGGGCCGCTGGTCGCGGCGCCTCGCCAACGGCAGCGTGCACCGCTACCTCGCCTACGGCTTCGTCGGCCTGCTCGCGGCCCTGCTCCTGGCGGGGGTGATCGGATGAGTGCGGGGGAGGTCGTGGGTGCCGTCGTGGCGACGCTCGTGCAGGTGGTCGTCGTCGTCGTGGGCGCGCCGTACCTCACCGGGCTGATGCGCCAGGTCAGGGCGCGCATGGAGGGACGTATGGGGGCCGGCATCGGGCAGCCCGCGCGCGACCTGCGCAAGCTCATGACCAAGGAGGCGACCGTCCCCGAGGGGGCCAGCTGGGTCTTCGGCGCGGCGCCGCTCGTGCTCATGGCGACGGTCGTCCTGCTCGCGGCGGCCGTGCCGTTCGTCACGACGGTCACGCCGGTGTCCGGGGCCGACGACCTGTTCGCGGTCGTCGCCGTGCTCATGCTCGGTACGGTCGCCCTCACGCTCGCCGGCCTGGACACGGGGACGGCCTTCGGCGGCATGGGGGCCTCGCGCGAGGTGACGGTGCTCGCGCTCGCCGAGCCGACCATCCTGCTCGCGATCTTCGCGCTGTCGGTCCGGGTCGGCTCCTCGGACCTCGGTGACATCGTCGAGGGCACGCTCGCCGCGCCCAGCCAGCTGTTCTGGCCCGCGAGCCTGCTCGCAGCGGTGGCCTTCGGCGTCGTCATCGTCGCCGAGACCGGGCGGCTGCCCGTGGACAACCTGTCCACCCACCTCGAGCTGACGATGATCCACGAGGCGATGGTCCTGGAGTACTCGGGCCGGGACCTCGCGATGGTCGAGCTCGCGTCCTGGTCGCGCCTGGCGATCCTGCTGGGGCTGGGGGTCAACCTCTTCGTGCCGTGGGGCGTGGCCACCACGCTGACCCCGGCTGCGCTCGCCCTCGGCGTCGCCGCCCTCGTCGTCAAGGTCTGCGTGCTCGGGGCGGCGCTGGCCGCCTTCGAGGTGTTCATGGCCAAGCTGCGCCTGTTCCGCGTGCCCGAGCTGCTCGCCGGCTCGCTGCTGTTCGCCCTGCTCGCCGTCACCGCGTCCTTCTTCCTCGCATGAGCGCCGCCATGACCACCGCGATCACCGCCGCCACCACAGCCACCGCCGCCGCGACCGCCGGCGGCGCCTCGGTCGCGTCCGTCCAGCTGCTCGACCTGCTGTGCGGCGGTGTCCTGCTCACGGCCGTGCTGATCCTCTGGCGGCGCGAGCTCGCCTCGATCGTCCGGCTGCTCGCCCTCCAGGGCGTCTTCATCGCCGGGCTCGCGGCGCTCGTCGCCGGGGGAGAGGGCGGCGTCGAGCCGTACCTCGTGGCGTTGGGCGTGCTTGCGCTCAAGACGTTCGTCATCCCCGCCGTCCTGCGCCGCGTGCTCGCCGACAGCGGCGAGGCCCGCGAGACCGAGCCGCTCGTCAACGTCGCGGCGTCGCTCCTCGCCGCCGCCCTGCTCACGCTGCTCGCCTACGTGGTGAGCCAGCCGCTGGTCGCGCTCGCTCCGTCCGCCGCCACGCGGGCGCTCCCCGTGGGCATCGCCGTCGTGCTCCTGGGGTTCTTCGTCCTGGTCACGCGGCGGCGCGCGTTGTCGCAGGTGGTGGGCTTCCTGCTGCTCGACAACGGCATCACGACGACGGCGTTCCTCGCCGCCTCCGGTGTCCCGTTGGTGGTCGAGCTGGGGGTGTCCCTGGACGTGCTGCTGGTGGTGCTGGTGCTGCAGATCCTCGCCGCGCGGATGCGCATGACCTTCGGTGGCACCGACCTCGACGAGCTGAACGAGCTGCGCGACTGATGGCCGCCACCCTCCTCCTCCCCGTCCTCGCACCCGCCCTCGCCGCACTCGCCGCCGCCGTGCTCGGCTGGCGCCGGTGGGTCGCGTGGGCCGGCGTCGCCGCTTCGGCGACCGTCCTCGCCGTCGGCGCCGCCCTGGCGGTCCGGACGGCCGACGGGTCCGTCCTCGAGCTCGCCGGGACCCTGCGCGCCGACGCGCTCACCGCGGTGATGCTCCTGCTCATCGGCGGGGTGTCCGTCATCGCGACGTGGGTCGGCGTCGGCTACGTCGACCGGGAGCTGGCCACCGGCGAGACCACCGCCCGCGGCGCCCGCCGCTACCAGCTGCTCGTCCCGCTGTTCGTCGCGACGATGGCGGGCGCCGTGCTCGCGAGCAACCTGGGCGTGCTGTGGGCGGCGGTGGAGGCGACGACGATCGTCACGGCGTTCCTCGTGGGGCACCACGGCGGGCGCCGGGCCGTCGAGGCCACCTGGAAGTACGTGATCATCTGCTCGGTCGGCATCGCGCTGGCCTACCTCGGCACCGTGCTCGTGTACTACGCCTCCCAGCACACCGGGACCGCGGACGGCGGGGAGGGCACCCTGGACTGGGCGGCCCTCGTCGCGCGCGCCGGGGAGCTGGACCCCGGTGTGATGCGGATCGCCGTCGTGCTCCTCGTGCTCGGGTTCGGCACGAAGGTCGGCCTGGTCCCGATGCACTCCTGGCTGCCCGACGCGCACAGCCAGGCGCCGGCGCCGGTCTCCGCGCTCATGTCGGGCGTGCTGCTCTCCGTAGCGGTCTACGCGCTGCTGCGCTACCGGGTCATCGTCGCCGCAGCGCTCGACCCGGACTTCCTGCGCGCGCTGCTGCTCGTGGCGGGCCTCGCCTCGGTGGCGGTGGCCGCGTCGCTGCTCATCGTCCAGCGGGACTACAAGCGGCTCCTGGCCTACTCGAGCATCGAGCACATGGGCCTGGTGATGATCGGGCTCGCGGTCGGCACGCGCCTGGCGATCGCCGCGCTGCTCCTGCACGTCCTCGGCCACGGGCTCGCGAAGGCCGTGCTGTTCTGCGCGTCCGGCGAGATCCTGCACGAGACGGGGACCACCCAGATCGCCGGCGTGCGCGGCCTGCTCGCGCGGCGCCCGGCCCTGGCCGGGGCCTTCGGGCTCGGCGTCGCCGCGCTGCTCGGGCTGCCCCCGTTCAGCCTGTTCGCGAGCGAGCTCGCGCTGGCCCGCGCGGCCGCCGGGGAGGGGCTGGTCTGGGTGGTGGGCGTCGCGCTGGTCCTGCTGCTGGTGGTCTTCGTCGCCGTCGCGCGCCCTGTCGCGGGCATGCTCCTGGGCGCCCCGGCCGCGGTGCCGGTGAGCGCGGTGCCGGTG
>JAEZBT010000098.1 GCA_023426865.1 Actinomycetes bacterium | reverse complement strand
CCTCGGCGAAGCCCGCGAACGCTGCCGGCGCGGCCGCCGGGCCCCGGTCGGGGCGCCGTCCGGGCTCCGGTGCTGCCTGGGTCATGGTCCCTCCTCCGGCGGTCATCCTGGCAGGACGCACGGCCGGGCGTCGTACCCCCGGCGCTGGCTAGGGTGGGCGCCGGACGGGCCGCCGGTCGCGGCCGGCCGGACGACGAGGAGGCGCAGGTGCGGATCGGACTGCTCACGGGTGGCGGTGACGTCCCGGGGCTCAACGCGGTGATCCGCGCGGTCGTCAAGCACGGCATGGGGACGTACGGGCACACGATCGTGGGCTTCCGCGGCGGTTGGCGCGGCGTCGTCGACGGCAGCGTCGTCCAGCTCGGGCGGCAGGACATCCGCAACGTGCTTCCGGTCGGCGGCACCCTCCTGGGGACGGACCGGTACCACCCGCACCGCAACGAGGGCGGGCTGGAGGCCGTGGCGGCCACGCTCGAGGCGGAGCGCATCGACGCCGTGATCTGCGTCGGGGGCGACGGCACCCTGCATGCCGCGAGCAAGGTCGCCGAGACGGGCGTGAAGGTGGTCGGCATCCCCAAGACGATCGACAACGACGTCGCGGGCACCGACCTGTCGGTGGGCTTCCACACGGCCCTGAACATCGCGACCGAGGCGATCGACCGCCTGCACACGACGGCGGAGAGCCACAACCGCGTGATGGTGGTCGAGGTGATGGGCCGCCATGCCGGCTGGATCGCGGTGACCTCCGCCATCGCCGGCGGCGCGGAGATCGTGCTGGCCCCGGAGGAGCCGTTCGACATCGAGCAGGTCGTGCGGACGATCGCGCACCGGCACCGTGCGCACGCGTCCTTCTCCATCGTCGTCGTCGCGGAGGGCGCCGTCGGTCGCGAGGGGACCGCGTTGAGCGCGGCCGCGCAGCTCGGGCCGCAGGGGCAGATCGTGGCGGGGTCGGTCAGCGAGCGGGTGGCCGCGGAGATCGCGTCGCGCACCGGGTTCGACACCCGCGTGACGATCCTCGGGCATGTCCAGCGCGGCGGGTCGCCCACGCCGACGGACCGGATCCTCGGCAGCCGCTTCGGCGTGGCGGCCGTGGACGCCATCCAGGAGGGCCGCACGGACGTCATGACCGCCCTGCGCGGGGAGCGGGTCGAGCTCGTGCCGCTGGCGGAGATCGCCGGGAAGGTGAAGACCGTGCCGGCGGACCTGCTGCGGGCGGCGAAGGTCCTGGCCTGACGTCCCTTGCGGGCGCTTTGACCCGCCCTTGCGCGGGCACCTAGGATTGTCCGCGGTGTCGCACGTCCTGATTCGGGCACGTCCCGGTCGGGTCCGTCCTGGGTCATGCCTCACGACGCAGCACCAAGCCGCACGACAACCCTGTCCGCACTACTTCCTGTCCGCATCGGAGCCCAAGACTCAATGACCATCTCCACCACCCGGCCGGCCCCGCCGCAGGTCGCGATCAACGACATCGGCTCGAGCGAGGACCTCCTCGCCGCGATCGACGCGACCATCAAGTACTTCAACGACGGCGACATCGTCGAGGGCACCGTCGTCAAGGTCGACCGTGACGAGGTCCTGCTCGACATCGGTTACAAGACCGAGGGTGTCATCCCCTCCCGCGAGCTCTCGATCAAGCACGACATCGACCCGGACGACGTCGTCAAGGTCGGCGACGCGGTCGAGGCGCTCGTCCTCCAGAAGGAGGACAAGGAGGGCCGGCTGATCCTGTCCAAGAAGCGCGCCCAGTACGAGCGCGCCTGGGGCACGATCGAGCGGATCAAGGAGGAGGACGGCGTCGTCACCGGCACCGTCATCGAGGTCGTCAAGGGCGGCCTGATCCTGGACATCGGTCTGCGCGGCTTCCTGCCTGCCTCCCTCGTCGAGATGCGGCGCGTCCGCGACCTCCAGCCGTACGTCGGCAAGGAGATCGAGGCGAAGATCATCGAGCTCGACAAGAACCGCAACACCGTCGTCCTCTCGCGGCGCGCGTGGCTCGAGCAGACGCAGTCCGAGGTGCGCTCGACCTTCCTGCAGACGCTGCAGAAGGGTCAGGTCCGCCCCGGCGTCGTCTCCTCCATCGTCAACTTCGGTGCGTTCGTGGACCTCGGCGGCGTCGACGGCCTCGTGCACGTCTCCGAGCTGTCCTGGAAGCACATCGACCACCCCTCCGAGGTCGTCGAGGTCGGCCAGGAGGTCACGGTCGAGGTCCTCGACGTCGACTTCGACCGCGAGCGGGTCTCGCTGTCGCTCAAGGCGACGCAGGAGGACCCGTGGCAGGCGTTCGCCCGGACGCACGCCATCGGCCAGGTCGTGCCCGGCAAGGTCACCAAGCTCGTCCCCTTCGGCGCGTTCGTGCGCGTCGAGGACGGCATCGAGGGCCTCGTGCACATCTCCGAGCTCGCCCAGCGCCACGTCGAGCTGCCCGAGCAGGTCGTCAACGTCGGCGACGAGACGTTCGTCAAGGTCATCGACATCGACCTCGAGCGTCGTCGCATCTCCCTGTCGCTGAAGCAGGCGAACGAGGGCGTGGACCCGACGAGCGAGGACTTCGACCCGGCTCTGTACGGCATGGCCGCGGAGTACGACGACAAGGGCAACTACAAGTACCCCGAGGGCTTCGACCCGGAGACCAACGAGTGGCTGCCCGGGTACGAGGCCCAGCGCGAGGCGTGGGAGGCCCAGTACGCGGCCGCTCACGAGCGCTGGGAGGCGCACAAGAAGCAGGTCGCCGAGGCCCAGCGGGCCGACGCCGAGGCTGTCACCGGTGCCTCCGACGAGGGCGGCGCCCCGCAGTCGAGCTACTCCTCGTCCGTCGAGACCGAGGCGACGGGCACGCTCGCGTCGGACGAGGCTCTCGCCGCGCTGCGCGAGAAGCTCACCGGCAACTGACGGACCGGGCGGCCCCGCCGCCCGCCGTCGCAGGAGCCAGGAGAGGGGCCGGTCCCGTACGGGGCCGGCCCCTCTCGTGCGCCCGGGGACGCGGCAGCGACGTCGGCCGCGCCGGGTCAGCCGCCTCGGCAGACGCGCCGCCCGGGACTAGTCTGAGGATGTGCCAGTGCACGAGGACGGCCTGCACGTCGGCGGGGACATCCTCCGGGTCGGTCTGACCGGGGGGATCGCCGCCGGCAAGTCGGTCGTGGCCCGGCGGCTCGGCCAGCTGGGCGCGGCCGTGATCGATCACGACGTCCTCGCCCGGACCGTGGTGGATGTCGGCACACCTGGGCTCGAGGCGATCGTCGACGCCTTCGGCGACGTGCTGACGCCGCTCGGGCAGCTCGACCGGCAGGCCCTCGGGGTCCGGGTGTTCGGCGACCAGGCGGCGCGCGAGCGGCTGAACGGCATCGTGCACCCGCTGGTCCGGGCCGCCGCGCGCGACGCCGAGGCCGCTGCCGTGGCCGAGGGGCACCAGGTGGTCGTGCACGACATCCCGCTGCTCGTGGAGACGGGGCAGGCGGGCCACTTCGACCTGCTGGTCGTGGTGGACGCGCCCGCGGAGCTCCGGGTCGAGCGCCTCGTCGAGGGGCGCGGGCTCACCCACGCCGACGCGTGGGCGCGGCTGGCGGCGCAGGCGGACGACGAGGCACGGCTGGACGCCGCCGACGTCGTGCTGGACGGCTCCGGGGCCGTGTCCGAGCTCGAGGTCCAGGTGGACGCGATGTGGGAGCGCTGGG
>JAEZBT010000038.1 GCA_023426865.1 Actinomycetes bacterium | reverse complement strand
GCCGGGCACCGCGGGCTCGGGGCGCACGCCGCCGACCAGGGCGCCCTCGTCGGGGCTGCCGGACAGCACGATGCCGGGCGCGGCGAGGTCCCGCAGGGCCTGGAGCACCGGCTCGTACATCGCGCGCCCCGCACCACCGGACCGGCGCGCGAGGACGACGTGCAGGCCGACGTCGCGGGCCTGCGCAAGGTACGGCACCAGCGCGGACAGCGGGTTGCCGGTCGACGAGGCCACGAGGTCGTAGTCGTCGACGACCACCCACGCCTCGGGGCCCGACCACCAGGTGCGCGTCCGCAGCTGCTCGGTGGTGACGTCAGGTCCGGGGAGCCGGCCGCGGAGGATGTTCGCCAGCCCACCCATCGCGCCGGCGGCCTGCTCGGTCGTCGTGAGGTAGGCGCTGAGGTACTCGTCGGGGATGTCGCCGAGCAGCGACCGCCGGAAGTCGACGACGAAGATCTGCGCCTGCTCCGGACGGTTGGTGCGCATGATCTCGGCCGCCACGGCGCGCAGCAGCGAGGACTTGCCGGAGCCGCCGTCGCCGAAGGCGTACAGGTGCGGCTCCTCCGTCGGGTCGAGCCCGACGGGCGCGAGGGCGGCCTCGTCGATCCCGAGCAGCAGGCGACGGTCGTCGGGCGCGGCGGCCGCGCGGACGGCCTCCAGGCCCACCATCTCCGGCAGCAGGCGCAGCTTGGGGCCCGCGGGGCCGGTCCACGACTGGCGCACCACCTGGACGAAGTGGTCGACGCCGTCGGACAGGGTGCGGGAGTCGCCGTTGCCGTCGACGCGCGGGAGCGCCGTGAGCACGTGGTGCTTGCTCACCACGAGGCCGCGGCCTGGGCGGTCCTTGGGCACGCCCGCGGCGACGCGGCGGTCGATGTCGGAGTCCATGGCCTCGCCGAGGGCCAGCTCGAGCCGCGAGCCGAGCACGTCCTTGATCTGGCTGCGGAAGTCCATCCACCGCCCGGCGGTGGCGACGACGTGCATGCCGAACGTGAGGCCGCGGCCGGCGAGCGTCTGGATCTCGGCCTCCAGCTCGTCGAACTCGGCGCGGATGGTGCTCCAGCCGTCGATGACGAGGAACACGTCGCCGTAGCCGTCGTCGGCTTGGCCGGCGGCGCGGCGCCGGCGGTAGGTCTCCATCGAGTCGATGCCCTGGGTGCGGAAGTACTGCTCGCGCGCGTCGACGATGGCACGCACCTCGGCGACGACCCGGCGCACGACGTCGGGCTCGGCGCGGGACGCGACGCCCGCCACGTGGGGCAGGGCGGCCAGGGGGCCGAAGGTGCCGCCGCCGAAGTCGAGAACGTAGAACTGCACCTCGAGCGGGGTGCGGGTGAGCGCCAGCGACGCGAGCACGGTGCGGGCGGCCGTGCTCTTGCCGCTGCGCGGACCGCCGACGATCGCCAGGTGGCCGCCGGCGCCGCCGAGGTCGAACGTGAGGTTCTCGCGCCGCTGCTCGAGCGGCCGGTCGACCAGGCCCGCGGGGATGACGAGGTCGCCGGCGGCGCGCCACGTCGGCGACACCAGGCCGAGCGTCGGGTCGACGACGAGGTCCGGCATGAGCGCGTCCAGGGTCTGCGGGACCACGAGGGGCTCGAGCCACACCTTGTGCGCGGGACGGCCCTTGCCGCGCATCCGCTCGACGGCGATGTCGAAGGTCGCGCGGGTCTCCTCGACCTCGGCGACGACCTCCTGCTCGGCGGCCACCGGCGCCCCCAGCACGGGGGCCGCCGTGAACGGCTCGATTCGTGCGCCCGCCTGCCGCCCGCCCGATGCCGCGGCGGCCCTCCGCGAGGCCTTCGGTGGCCCGGACACGTACGACGCGCGGAACTGGATGAGGGAGGTCGTGTCGGGCTTCAGGTAGCCCATGCCGGGCACCGCGGGAAGTGTGTACGCGTCGGGCACGCCGAGCACCGTCCGCGACTCGGCCGCGGAGAACGTCCGCAGGCCGATCCGGTACGACAGGTGGGACTCCAGGCCGCGCAGGCGCCCCTCCTCGAGCCGCTGGCTGGAGAGCAGCAGGTGCATCTGCAGCGACCTGCCCAGGCGGCCGATCGCGACGAACAGGTCGGCGAACTCGGGCTTGGCGGACAGCAGCTCGGAGAACTCGTCGGCGACGATCAGCAGCGCCGGCAGCGGCTCGAGGTCGGTCCGGCCGCCGAGGCGCGCCTTCTCGTAATCGGTGACGTTGGCGAAGTTGCCCGCGGCCCGCAGCAGCTCCTGGCGGCGGGTCATCTCGCCGGTCAGGGCGTCCTGCATGCGGTCGACGAGCGCGAGCTCCTCGCCCAGGTTGGTGATGATGGCCGACACGTGCGGCATGTCCGCCATGCCGGCGAACGTCGCGCCGCCCTTGAAGTCGACGAGGACGAAGTTGAGGTCCTCGGAGGAGTGCGTGAGCGCGAGGGCCAGCACCAGCGTGCGCAGCACCTCGGACTTGCCGGAGCCGGTCGCGCCGATGATGAGTCCGTGCGGGCCCATGCCCTGCTGCGCGGACTCCTTGATGTCCAGCGCGATGGGCTGGCCCTGCGTCGTCAGGCCGATCGGCACGCGCAACCGGTCGCGCTGCAGGCGCGGGCGCCAGTGCACGGCCGGGTCGAAGTCGCGCACGTCGCCCAGGCCGAGCAGGTCCACGAGCTCGGCCGACACGGCGGTGCCCTCGTCGCGCCGCGGGCCGGACTCCAGGAAGAGCGGGGTCAGGCGCCGGGCCGCGGCTTCGGCGGCGGCGGCGGACATGCGGTCCGCGACGGCGTCGCGCGGCGGGAGCCCGGGTCGCAGCACCTGCAGCC
>JAEZBT010000458.1 GCA_023426865.1 Actinomycetes bacterium | reverse complement strand
AAGGCGCGCGCGTCGAACTGGTTCTGAAAAGGGCGGAACCTGGCGCGTGCATCGGCGCACGATCCTGCCCCAGAGCCGGCAGGTGCCCGCTCGGGATCGTGCCCACGGGAGGAAATACATGACCGAGAACTTGGTGTTCGAGCCCGACGCGGCTGCGAAGGCGCGGACCTTGACCACGGCAGAGCAGTACGCCGCCAACTATGCCCGCTCGATCAGCGACCCGAATGGATTCTGGGCCGACCAGGCCAAGCGCCTCGACTGGATCAAGCCGCCGACCAAGATCAAGAACACCAGCTTCGAGTACCCGGACGTCTCGATCAAGTGGTTCGAGGACGGCGTACTGAACGTTGCGGCCAACTGCATCGACCGGCATCTGCTCGACCATGGCGACGACATCGCCCTGATCTGGGAGCCCGATGATCCGTCGGCCAAGGCGGAGTACATTTCCTACCGCACGCTGCACGAAAAGGTCTGCCGCTGCGCCAATGTGCTCAAGTCGCTGGGCGTCCGCAAAGGCGACCGCGTCACCATTTACCTGCCGATGATTCCGCAGGCTGCCTACGCCATGCTCGCCTGCGCCCGCATCGGCGCGGTGCATTCGGTGGTCTTTGGCGGTTTCTCGCCGGATTCGCTGGCGGGCCGCATCAATGACTGCGATTCCGCCGTCGTCATCACCGCCGACGAAGGCCGTCGCGGCGGCAAGACCGTGCCGCTCAAGGCCAATGTCGACAAGGCGCTGGAAGATTGCCCGGGCGTGCAGAAGGTGCTTGTCGTCCACAATACCGGCGCCGATGTGCTCATGAAGGGCAGCCGCGACGTGTGGTGGCACGAGGCTGCCGCCGGCGTCGAGCCGTTCAACGATCCCGAGCCGATGAACGCGGAAGATCCGCTCTTTATCCTCTACACTTCGGGTTCCACCGGTAAGCCCAAGGGCGTGCTGCACACCCAGGGCGGTTACCTCACCTACGCCGCGATGACCCAGGAGCTGAGCTTCGACTACAAGCGCGGCGAGGTGTTCTGGTGCACGGCCGACGTCGGCTGGGTCACCGGCCACAGCTACATCGTCTACGGACCGATGACGAACGGCGCCACCCAGGTCATGTACGAGGGCACGCCCGACACCCCGCACAAGGGCCGCTGGTGGGAGCTCGCCGCCAAGCACGGCGTGACGATCCTCTACACGGCGCCGACGGCGATCCGGACCTTCATGAAGTGGGGCGCCGACATCCCCGCCCAGCACGACCTGAGCGCGCTGCGCCTGCTCGGGAGCGTGGGCGAGCCGATCAACCCCGAGGCGTGGGTCTGGTACCGCCGCACCATCGGTGGCGATCGGACGCCCGTCGTCGACACGTGGTGGCAGACCGAGACGGGCGCGATCATGATCTCCCCGCTGCCCGGCGTGACCGAGGCCAAGCCCGGGTCGGCGATGACCCCGCTGCCGGGCGTCGTCGCGGAGGTCGTCGACGAGATGGGCGACCCCGTGCCGAACGGGTCCGGAGGCTACCTCGTGCTCACCGAGCCGTGGCCGTCGATGCTGCGCGGCATCTGGGGCGACCACGAGCGGTTCGTCGAGACCTACTGGTCGCGTTTCGACACGCAGTACTTCGCGGGCGACGGCGCCAAGAAGGACGACGACGGCGACATCTGGCTGCTGGGCCGCGTGGACGACGTCATGAACGTGTCCGGCCACCGCCTGTCCACGACCGAGATCGAGTCCGCGCTCGTGTCGCACCCGATGGTGGCCGAGGCCGCCGTCGTCGGCGCGAGCGACGAGACCACCGGCCAGGCCGTGGTGGCGTTCGTGATCCTGCGCCAGGAGTACGTGTCGCAGGTCGACGAGCCGGGGGAGGGCGCCGACGTCGCCGCGACGCTGCGCGCGCACGTGACCAGCCAGATCGGCCCGATCGCCAAGCCGCGGACCATCCTCGTGGTGCAGGAGCTGCCCAAGACGCGCTCGGGCAAGATCATGCGCCGCCTGCTGCGCGACGTCGCCGAGCACCGCCCGGTGGGCGACGTCACGACACTGGCCGACTCCTCGGTGATGGACCTGATCTCGGCGGGCCTGAGCCAGCCGGCGGCGGGCTCGGACGAGGGCTGACGCCACCCGGGCCCTACCAGCTCGCCCACCCTCAGCCCCACCGCGGACACGCACAGCCGCTCTTGGTACGCATGTGACGGACGTGGCGGAAGTGACCGCACTCCTGTCGCTCCCGTCACTCCGGCACCAAGAGCGGCTGTGGGTGTACGGCACCGAGGGGGCCCGACGCGCGGGGCGGGCCCGACGCGCGGGGCGCACCCGACGCGCGGGGCGCGCCTGACGCGCGGCTCTCGTGCCGCACGTCCGACCCGAGGTCACCTCAGTAGCGGTAGACGGTCTCCGCGCGCGGGACACCGCGGGGGCCGTACGGCGCCTTCTCCAGCCATGTCGACGCGGCCTCGTCCTGCGGGGCCCGCTGCGCCGCGGCACGCACCTCGGCGGCCACCTCCGGCGTCGGCCGCAGGTGGGCGAGCGCCTCGCCCGCGGCGTCGCGGTTGAAGAGCGCTGCCGAGCGTCGGGCCAGGGCGAACGTCTCGACCGCCGACCGCGCGGCCGCCGGGTTGGTCGCCTGCCGCGCGAGCACGACGGCGATGGCCGCCGACTCCGCGTCGGGCACGCCGGAGTTCAGACCCCGCGCACCGAAGGGCGCGAACAGGTGCGCGGCCTCCCCCACGAGGAGCACGCGCCGGGTGAGGTCGGCGAAGTCGTGCGCGACGAGCTGGAGGAACTGGTACGTCGACACCCAGGTGGTGCGGTCCGCGTAGCCCGGCGGCAGGACGGCGTCGAGCCAGGCGCGCACGCCGCCTGCCGACGCGAGCTGGTCGGGGTCGTCGCCGTCGACGAGCTGAAGGTCCACGCGGTAGCCGCCCGCGAAGGGCACGACGAGCACGTTGCGCCCGCCGACCGCGGGGTGCGCGTAGTGGAAGTGCCGCTCGTTGGGCAGCGCGGGTCGCTCGAGCTCGGCGACGTCGACGACGATGTACCAGCCCTCGTCGCGGCTGCCCTCCATGCGCGCGCCGACCTGCCGGCGCACCACCGACCGGGACCCGTCCGCGCCGATGACGTACGGCGCGCGCCAGGCCGTCCCGGCCGCCGTGGTCACCGTGACGCCCTCGGCGTCGGCGGCGACGTCGGCCACCTCCTGGTCCCAGGCGAACTCGACGCCCGCCGCGACCGCCCGGGCGTACAGGTACGCCTCGATCTGCACCTGCGGCAGGGACGTGAAGTGCGGGTACGTGCCCGCCGGCGGGTCGGGGTAGGTCTTGGCGTAGACCTCGCGGCCCTCGTAGAACGTCCGCTGC
Organism: Actinomycetes bacterium; assembly: GCA_023426865.1. Taxonomy (GTDB): domain Bacteria; phylum Actinomycetota; class Actinomycetes; order Actinomycetales; family Cellulomonadaceae; genus Actinotalea. The sequence goes on along the minus strand of JAEZBT010000458.1, from coordinate 498 downwards.
GTGTTCCAGTAGACGCCGTGCGTGGACAGCTCCGCTCCCAGACCGGGGCTCAGCCGGTCGAGGATCGTGAGCGTGTTCGAGTGCGTGAAGATCGCACGACTGCCCGGGCGCTGACGCCCGTCGGGCCCCGCCTCCAGCACGGTCACCGGCACGCCGTAGGAGCGCAGCGCGAGCGCCGCGGTCAGCCCCACCGGTCCCGCGCCGACGACGAGCGCCTCGCGCTGCTCATACCCCGCCATGTCGCTCCTCCTGTCGGCCCGTCATCACGAGCGCGTCGAGCACGAGCGGACCGTCGGCGGTGAGGCGGACCGGGTTGCAGTCCACCTCGGCGACGTCGTCGTGCTCGCTGACCAGTGTGCCGATCGCGCGCAGCACCGCGGCGAGCGCCGGACGGTCGACCGCGGGCGCACCGCGGAAGCCGTCGAGCACCGCGCCGGGCAGCGCCTCGACCATCTCCAGGGCCCGCTCCGGCGAGAGCGGCGCGAGCCGCAGCACCGG
>JAEZBT010000083.1 GCA_023426865.1 Actinomycetes bacterium | reverse complement strand
GCCGCGGTCAGCGCCGCCCAGGCCGCGTGGCAGGCCGAGCAGGACGCCGCGGCTGCTGCCGCCGCTGCCGCCCGCGCGCAGGACAACCGCTCGGGCGCCGGCGCCGACTGCGGCGGGACGGGTTCCTACGAGCCGTCGAACGGCGGGACGGTGCTGCACACGTCGGTGCCCACCGAGGAGGGCGACGGCACCAACGGCAACATGCCGCGCTCGGCGATGACGGCGCTCGGCTGGTGCACGGACGCCGTCGGGAACCAGCAGTGGCTGCGGACGGACGCCGCGGAGGCGCTGGTCCGGCTCAACGACGCGTTCCGCGCCCAGTTCGGCGAGAACATCGCGATCGACCTGTCGTACCGCTCGTACGACGACCAGGTGCGGGCCCGCCAGCTCTTCGGTCGGCTTGCGGCGCAGCCGGGCACGTCGAACCACGGCTGGGGCACCGCGTTCGACACGTGGGAGTGGGCCGCCTACGACTTCGGCTCCGACCGCTACACCTGGTTGGTGACGAACGGCCCGACGTACGGCTGGTACAGCCCGGCCGCGAGCGACCCCGGCAACCCCGAGTACTGGCACTACGAGTACCGCGGCTGAGCCGTGGTACTCGTCGCCCCAGGTCAGCGACTGGCAGCCCGGCGGTACTGGGCATTCGCGAGCGGGACGAAGATCAGGAGGATCACGCCGGCCCACAGGAACGTGTAGAGCGCCGGGTTCTGCAGCGCCCAGCTGGTCGGCTCGGGCGTGCCGGGCGGGATGTTGCCGAACAGCTCACGCGCGGCCTGGGTGACCGAGGAGACCGGGTTCCAGTCGGCGAACGTCTGCAGCGGCCCCGGCAGCGTCTCCAGCGGCACGAACGTGTTCGCGATGAAGGTCAGCGGGAAGATGATGATGAACGCCGCGTTGTTGACGACCTCGGGGCTCGGCACGAGCATCCCGACCCACGCCATGATCCACGAGATCGCGTACGCGAAGACCAGCAGCACGAGGTAGCCCAGCACCGCCTCCCACAGCGAGCTGCGGACGCGCCACCCCACGAGCAGGCCCGTCAGCGACATCACGATCAGCACCAGCACGTTGTTCATGACGTCGCTGAAGGTGCGCCCGGTCAGCACGGCGGACGGCGCCATCGGGAGCGAGCGGAAGCGGTCGATGATGCCCTTGCGGACGTCCTCGGCGAGCGCGTAGCCGGTGATCGTGGCCCCGAAGACGACCGTCTGCGCGAAGATCCCGGCCATCAGGAACTCGCGGTAGGCCAGGGAGTTCTGCCCGGCCAGCGACCCGCCGATCGCGCCGCCGAACACGTACGCGAAGAGCAGCACGAACATGATCGGCTGCAGCGTGGTGAAGACCAGCAGGTCCGGGACCCGCTTGATCTTGATGAGGTTGCGCCGCGCGACGACGTCCGCATCGGCGATGACCGTGGGGACCCTCATCGGACCGTCTCCTTCGCAGCGGCGCGGCGGTGGGCGGGCTCGGGCACGCCGTCGCCGTCGGGCTCCTCGTGCTCCTCCGCGGGCCGCCCGGTCAAGGTGAGGAAGACGTCGTCGAGCGTGGGCCTGCGCAGCCCGACGTCGTCGATCTCCACGCCCGCCGCGTCCAGGCGGCGCAGGGCGTCGGTGAGGACCGACGAGCCACCGCTCACGGGCAGCAGGACCGCGCGTCGGTGCTCGCCGACCGTCGGCTCGCCGACGCCGATCGGGGCGAGGAGCGACGCGGCGTCGCCCACGCGGGCGCCGTCGTGCACCGTGACCTCGAGGCGGTCACCGCCGACCTGGGCCTTGAGCTCGTCCGCGGTGCCCTGCGCGATGACGCGCCCGTGGTCGATGACGACGATCGTGTCGGCGAGGCGGTCGGCCTCCTCCAGGTACTGCGTGGTGAGCAGGAGCGTCGTGCCGCCCGCGACCAGGCCCTGGATGACCTCCCACATCTCGGTGCGCCCACGCGGGTCCAGGCCCGTCGTCGGCTCGTCGAGGAAGAGCACCGGCGGGTCGGCGACCAACGCGCCCGCGAGGTCGAGACGCCGCCGCATGCCGCCGGAGTAGGTGCGGCTGGGCCGGTCCGCGGCGTCCTCGAGACGGAACTGTGCGAGCAGCTCGCGCGCCCGCTCCTTCGCCCGCGCACGGCCCAGGTGGTACAGCCGCCCGATCATCACGAGGTTCTCGTACCCGGTGAGGTACTCGTCGACCGCGGCGTACTGCCCCGAGAGGCCGATGCGTCGGCGCACCTCGCGGGGGTGGCGCGCGACGTCGACGCCCGCGACGGACGCCGTCCCCTCGTCGGGCTTGAGCAGCGTGCTGAGGATGCGGACGGTTGTCGTCTTGCCCGCCCCGTTGGGCCCCAGGAGCCCGAGCACGGTGCCCTTGGGGACCTCCAGGTCCACCCCCGCGAGCGCCGTCACCTTCCCGTACCGTTTCACCAGCCCGCGCGCGACGACGCCGGCTCCGCTCCCTGCGTTCGTGTCCACGCCTGCGACTGTAGGACCTAGGTCCCACACGCGGACAATGCCTTTTCGCCGAACGCGGAACCGCTCTCTCGCGCCTCGCACGACGCCGGGCGGGGCCCGAGCGCCGGACGCTGCTGGCCGCCCGCGACGGTGCTTGTGACACCTGCGCAACGTGTGACAGGTGAGATGTCCCACCGGCCCCTCCAGCCCCTCGCGTCACAAGCACCGTCCGGTGCGACCGGAGAGCCTCGAGGACACCCCGACGGACTCACGCGAGCGGCAGTGGCGGGGGGCGGCGCGGAGCGGGAGAGTGGGCCTCGCCGAGTGCCGCGTCGACGAGGACGCGGCCGACCCGCACCAGGAGGCACCCACCGATGCCCGAGTCGAGCCACGAGCCGACGCCCGAGCGCGCAGCCCACCCGACGCCCGCCCCGCCCGTCGTCCCGCCGCCCGCCGCACCCGCCGCACCCGGCAGTGCCGACCACAGC
>JAEZBT010000312.1 GCA_023426865.1 Actinomycetes bacterium | reverse complement strand
CCGTTGAGCCAACCCACGTTCCGGATGATGTGGCTGGCCGTGCTGGTCGGCAACGTCGGCACCTGGATCCACGACGTCGCCGCGGCCTGGGTCATGGCCGAGAACACCGGTTCTCCCTTCATGGTGGCGGCCGTGCAGTCGGCCACCACCCTGCCCGTCGTCCTGCTGGCCGTGTTCGCCGGCGTCGTCGTCGGGGCGGCGATGGGGGTCGCCACGTTCCTCGGCCGCGACGAGCCCGCGCCGCAGGAGAGCCGGTGCGCGGCGACGCTCGAGGGGACGGACTGGTACCTCGACCCGCAGCAGGCCGACGTCGCCGCCCTCATCGCCGGCCAGGCCATCGCCCGCGACCTGCCGCCGCGCGCGCTGACCATCGCGCTCGCGACTGCCCTGCAGGAGTCCGGCCTGGCGAACATCGAGCACGGCGACCGCGACTCGCTCGGCATCTTCCAGCAGCGGCCCTCGCAGGGCTGGGGCACCGAGGAGCAGATCCTCGACCCTGTCTACTCGACGAACGCCTTCTACGACGCGCTCGTGCGCGTGGAGGGCTACCAGGACATGGCCGTGACCGAGGCGGCCCAGGCCGTGCAGCGCTCGGCGTTCCCGGACGCGTACGCGCAGCACGAGGCGCGCGCCCGCGCCTGGGCTAACGCGCTCTACGGCTTCGCCTCGGGCGCGGTCCGCTGCCAGCTCGACGAGCCCGACGACGCGGCCGACCCGGCGGCCGTCGTTGCGCGCGTGCAGCGCGACCTCGGCCTGTCGGCGACCGTGACGCCCGAGGGCGTGCTCGTCGACGTCACGCCGCTGGCGCCCGAGGACCCGGAGCTGGCCGCCCGGCTGGCCTGGGGCGTTGCGCACTGGGCGGTCGCCATGGCGGACACGACGGGCGTCGCGGCGGTCGAGCACGCCACGCTGATGTGGGACCGTGGCGCCGCGTGGCACCCGCGACCGACGGACGCCGCACCGCTCGCGGACGCCACCGTGCTGCTCCGCGTGGGGCCGCCGGCCGACTAGCGGGCGGCTGCGGCGTGCGTCAGCGGTCCTCGAGCTCGGTGTAGCTGCGGCGCTGCGGGCCGACGTACACCTGACGGGGTCGGCCGATCTTCGTGGCCGGGTCCTTCATCATCTCCCGCCACTGCGCGATCCAGCCGGGCATCCGGCCGACGGCGAACAGCGGCGTGAACATGCGCGTCTGGAAACCCATGGCCTTGTACAGCAGGCCCGTGTAGAAGTCGACGTTGGGGTACAGCTTGCGCTCGATGAAGTAGTCGTCGTTCAGCGCGATGTCCTCCAGGCCCATGGCGATGTCGAGCAGGTCGTCGCGCTTGCCCAGCTTGGAGAGCACCTCGTCGGCCATCTTCTTCACGATGGCGGCCCGCGGGTCGTAGTTCTTGTAGACGCGGTGGCCGAAGCCCATGAGGCGGACGCCGGCCTCCTTGTCCTTGACCCGGCGCATGAAGTCCGTCGCGTCGCCGCCCGAGTCGCGGATCTCGGTGAGCATCCGGAGCACCGACTCGTTGGCGCCGCCGTGCAGCGGGCCCGACAGCGCGTTGATGCCGGCCGACACCGACGCGTACAGGTTCGCGTGGCTCGAGCCGACGATCCGGACGGTCGAGGTGGAGCAGTTCTGCTCGTGGTCGGCGTGCAGGATGAGCAGCAGGTCCAGGGCCTTCACCATGACCGGGTCGACCTCGTACAGGGCGCCGTTCGGCTGGAAGGCCATCCGCAGGAAGTCCCCGACGTACCCGATGCCGCGGTGCGGGCCGATCATCTGCTGGCCGAGGGCCCGCCGGTGCGCGTAGGCGGCGATGGTCGGCGCCTTGGCCAGGAGGAGCACGGTGGCGAGCTCGACGGTCTGTGGGTCGAACGGGTCGATGCTCTCCGGGTAGTACCCCGGCAGGGCGGACACCGCGCTGGAGAGAACGGCCATCGGGTGCGCGTTGGCGGGGAATGCGCCGATGAGGGCCTTGAAGTTGTCGTGCAGGTGGGTGTGCCGCTCGACGCGCTCGACCCAGCCCTCGAGCTGGCCGTGCTTGGGCAGCTCGCCGTGGGTGAGCAGGTAGGCCACCTCGAGGAAGCTCGAGTGCGCGGCGAGCTCCTCGATCGGGTAGCCGCGGTAGAGCAGCACGCCCTCGTCGCCGTCGATGTAGGTGATCGTCGACTCGACCGAGGCGGTGTTCATGAATCCGGGGTCGTAGGTGACGACGCCGGTCTCCTTGAGCAGCGACCCGACGCCGATCCCGTCGTTGCCGAGCGTGGCGGGGATGCGTGGCAGGTCGAGGGCCTTGTCGGCGACCCGGAGCTCTACGGCAGCACCATCGATCGTCTGGGTCATGCCCTCCTCCTTCTGGGCGACCCGGGGGGATAGACCCGGCCGCCGTCGTGCCAAGGTGTGCGAGAAAGGTACCCGCGTGAGCGGGCACCTACCTAACGCAGGCCCGGGCGGGGGTCTCCTGTGGCCCGGACCCCCTGTCGAGACGAGAGGCCGGCCGGGCCCCTCGCTGCGATCGAGGTCAAGCGTCAGTAAAGCAGATGGCGAGGGTCGGTGTCGTCCAACTCATGACCCGGTCAATCTCAGGCGCCCCCGAGGCGGGCCACCACGGCGGCCACCGCCTCGTCGGAAGCCGTGAGCGCGACCCGGACATGGCGGACTCCCGCCGGTCCGTAGAACGAGCCCGGGGCGACGAGAATTCCTTGGTCGGCCAGGTCCGCGACCGTCTGCCAGCAGTCCTGCCCCTGCCCCGCCGCCCGCACCCAGAGGTAGAGCCCGGCGTCGGAACCGTCGACGACGAAGCCCGCCTCGGTGAGCGCCCCGAGGAGCGCGGTGCGCCGACGGCGGTACCGCTCGACCTGGGCGTCCACGTGCGCGTCGTCGGCGAGGGCCACGGCCGCCGCCGCCTGGACGGGGCCGGACAGCATCATGCCCGCGTGCTTGCGCACCTCGAGGAGCGCGGCCACCCGCCGGGGATCGCCGGCCACGAAGCCCGCACGGTAGCCGGCGAGGTTCGACTGCTTCGACAGGGACTGCACCACGAGCAGGTCCGTGTGGTCGCCGCCGCACACGCGCGGGTCGAGGATGCTCGGCACGCCCTCGCCCGCCCACGGCTGTGTCCAGGCCAGCAGCCCGTAGCACTCGTCCGAGGCGACGACCGCGCCGATCGACCGGGCCGCGGTCACGACCGCCCGCAGCTGCTCGACGCCGAGGACCCGGCCTGTCGGGTTGCCCGGCGAGTTCAGCCAGACCAGCCGGACGTCGTCGCGCCCGGACCACGCGGCGACGTCGTCCGCGGGCAGCGGCTGGGCGCCCGCGAGCCGGGCCCCGACGTCGTAGGTCGGGTAGGCGACCTCGGGGTGCACGACGACGTCGTCCGCCCCCAGGCCGAGCAGCGACGGGAGCATGGCGACCAGCTCCTTGGAGCCGATCGTCGGCAG
>JAEZBT010000291.1 GCA_023426865.1 Actinomycetes bacterium | reverse complement strand
GGCTGCCCCGCAGCGCGCCGGCTGCGGCGCCTGGCGGCCGGGCGGGCCGTCCCCTCGGACTCGGCGGACGGGTTCGCGTCGGCGCCGGAGGCGTTGCCGCCGGTCAGGTTCTCGTCGGTCACGAGGTGCTCCAGGCCCGCAGGGCTGCCACACTCCCGGCCCTTCGGGCGGTTCGTTCGTCGCGCGCCGGGTGGCGCTGCGACGGAAGTCGTCGGTGTCTCGGTCGGGTGGGCGCTGCCGGCGCCCGCCGGAGGTTTCGACGGCGGCGCCAGGCGGCACGGACCACGGCCTGGAACGTCTGTGGTGAGGAGGACGGTGTGGCGGCCTCCCGACCGCGGTCAGTATCGCACAGGGCGGCCGTCCCGGCGCGCTCCGTCCACTCGTGTCGGGCCCCGCCGACCCGCTCCGGCACCCGTCACGGTCGCCCGAGAGGGAAATGACACGGTGTCAGCAAAGAGGACCTAGGTCCCACGGCCACCTGGGCCCTTGTACCTAACCTGACGCTCAGCCGCTCGTGCCCCGGAGGAGACCCATGGACGCCCTCGACCTCGCCCGCTGGCAGTTCGGGATCACGACGGTCTACCACTTCATCTTCGTCCCGCTGACCATCGGGCTGGCTCCCCTCGTCGCGATCATGCAGACCTTCTGGGTGCGCACCGGCGACCAGAAGTGGCTCCGGCTGACGAAGTTCTTCGGCAAGCTCCTGCTGATCAACTTCGCGATCGGCGTCGCCACGGGCATCGTCCAGGAGTTCCAGTTCGGCATGAACTGGAGCGAGTACTCACGCTTCGTCGGCGACGTCTTCGGCGCCCCGCTCGCGATGGAGGCCCTCGCGGCCTTCTTCATCGAGTCGACATTCCTCGGGCTGTGGATCTTCGGCTGGGACCGCCTGCCGAAGAGGATCCACCTGGCCTGCATCTGGGCGGTCGCGATCGCGACGAACCTGTCGGCGTACTTCATCCTCGCCGCCAATTCGTGGATGCAGCACCCGGTGGGCACGATCTTCAACGAGGAGACCGGCCGCGCCGAGATGGTCGACATCGGCGCCGTCCTGACCAACAGCACGCTCCTCGCCGCGTTCCCCCACACCATCTCCGCCGCGTTCCTCACGGCCGGCACCTTCGTGGCCGGCATCGCGGCCTGGTGGATGGTGCGCTCGCTGCGCCGCGGCGACGAGGCCACGGCCCGCGGCGTCTACCGGCCGGCCGTCGTCCTCGGCACCGTCGTCATGCTCGTCTCGGGCGTCGGCGTCGCGCTCAGCGGCGACTGGCAGGCCAAGCTCATGTACGACCAGCAGCCGATGAAGATGTCGTCGGCCGAGGCCCTGTGCGTCGGCGAGAACGGCGCGCAGTTCTCCGTCCTGACCATCGGCGACCTGTCGTCCAACGACTGTGGCGACACCACGGCGATCATCGCGATCCCCGGCCTGACGTCCTTCCTGGCCGACGGCACCTTCGACTCGTACGTCCCCGGCGTCGAGGAGCTCCAGGCCCGCTCGGAGGAGCTGTACGGCCCGGACGTCGACTACCGGCCGAACCTCTTCATCACGTACTGGAGCTTCCGGCTCATGATCGGCCTCGGCATCGGCAGCGCGGCACTGGCCGCGGCGGTGCTCTGGTACATGCGCAAGGGCCGCGTCATCGACAAGGGCTGGTTCGCCCGCCTGGGCGTGCTGGTCATCCCGACGCCGTTCCTGGCCGCTTCCTTCGGCTGGATCTTCACCGAGATGGGCCGACAGCCCTGGGTCGTCGCGCCGAACCCCAACCCGAGCGGCGTGGACGGGGTCTGGATGCTCACCGCGCGCGGCGTATCGACGTCGGTCAGCGGCGGCATGGTCTGGACCTCGCTGATCGTGTTCACGCTGCTCTACGGCGTGCTGGCGGTCGTGTGGTTCCGCCTGATGAAGCGGTACGCCGTCCACGGCGTCGCCGACACCGAGATCGACCCGAGCCCCGAGGCGCGCGCCGCCGCCGAGGCCGAGGGCGACCAGCCCCTGTCGTTCGCGTACTGAGAGGGTCCGACCGTGGAGCTGTCAGACGTCTGGTTCGTCCTCATCGCCGTCCTGTGGACCGGGTACCTCGTCCTCGAGGGGTTCGACTTCGGCGTGGGAATGCTGCTGCCCATCCTGGGCCGCGACGAGAAGAACCGTCGGGTGATGATCAACACCATCGGGCCCGTGTGGGACGGCAACGAGGTGTGGCTGCTCACCGCCGGCGGCGCGACGTTCGCCGCGTTCCCGGAGTGGTACGCCTCGATGTTCTCCGGCTTCTACCTGGCCCTGCTCGCGATCCTCGTGGCCCTCATCCTGCGGGTCGTCTCATTCGAGTGGCGCGGGAAGATCGACAGCGCCGTGTGGCGCAAGCGCATCGACGCCGCCCTGATCGTCGGCTCGTGGCTGCCCGCGATCCTCTGGGGCGTCGCGTTCGGCAACCTCGTCCGCGGTGTCGAGCTCGACGAGACCTTCACGTTCGTCGGCTCGTTCTTCGACCTGCTCAACCGGTGCGCGCTGCGCGGCGGCGCGACGACGGCGCTCATCTTCCTCACGCACGGCGCCGTCTTCATCGCCCTCAAGACCGACGGCGACATCCGGCACCGTGCGGCGGCGTTCGCGGAGCGGTCGGCGATGGTGACCGTCGTCGTCGCCGGCGCGTTCGCCGTGTGGACTCAGCTCGCGTACTCGGTCGCGTGGACCTGGGCCGCCACCGGGCTCGCCGCCGTCGCCCTCGTCGCGCTGGTCGTCGCCGCGCGCCTGCGCCGCGAGGGCTGGGCGTTCGTCGCCTCGGCCGTCGCGATCGTCGCCGCCGTCGTGCTCATCTTCGGCTCGCTGTACCCGGACGTCATGCCGGCCCTCGACCCGGCGAACTCGCTCACCGTGGACAACGCGTCGTCGACCGACTACACGCTCACGATCATGACCTGGGTCGCCGCCGTCCTGACCCCGCTCGTGCTCGCCTACCAGGGCTGGACCTACTGGGTGTTCCGCAAGCGCCTGACGGCCGCGCAGATCCCCGAGCCCGCGGGCCTGACGTTCTGACGGGACCGGAGTCCTGAAGCCTCTCGACCCCCGGCTGCTGCGTCGAGCCCGCGCGGCGCGCCGCTACGTCGTGCTCACCGCCGCCCTCGGCATCCTCACGGCGGCGCTCGTCATCGCGTCCGCGCTGCTCATCGCCGCGGCGCTGGCGCCGGTGGTCGACCGGACCGCCGACTGGCCCGACGTCGCCGAGACCGTCGCGTGGCTCGCCGTCGTCCTCGCCGCGCGGGCGCTCGTGACCGCGGTCCAGGAGCGGTTCGCACACCGGGCGGCGACCCGGGCGGTGGCCGAGCTGCGGTCCCAGGTGCTCACGCATGCCGCGCGCCTGGGACCGCGCTGGCTGGCGGCCTCAGGCGGCGAGGCGGCGACCCTGCTGACGCGCGGGCTCGACGCGCTCGAGCCGTACTTCGTCAGGTACCTGCCCCAGCTGCTGCTGGCGGTGACGGTGACGCCGGGGGCGCTCGCCGTGGTCTGGGGCCTAGACTGGGTCGCTGCCCTGACCATCCTCGTGACCCTCCCGCTCGTGCCGCTGTTCATGTGGCTCATCGGGCAGGTGACCGCGGGCTACGCGGACCGGCGGCTGGCGGCGATGACGCGCCTCGGGCACCAGGTGCTGGACCTGCTCGCGGGGATCCCGACGCTCCAGGCGCTCGGCCGGCACCGTGGCCCCGCCGTGCGCGTGCGCGAGCTGGGCGACGCGCACCGCCGCGCCACGATGGGCACCCTGCGCGTCGCGTTCCTCTCGGGCATGGTCCTCGAGCTCCTCACGACCCTCTCGGTGGCCCTGGTCGCGGTGGGTGTCGGGCTCCGGCTCGTGCACGGCGGCCTCGACCTGGAGACCGGCCTCGCCGTCCTCGTCCTGGCCCCGGAGGTCTACCTGCCGCTGCGGCAGGTGGGCGCGCAGTTCCACGCGTCCGCCGACGGCGTCGCGGCTGCCGAGCGGGCCTTCGCGGTGCTCGAGACGCCCCTGCCCGCCTCGGGCACCCGGCCCGCGCCCGACCTGCGCACGACGACGGTGCGCTGGTCCGGCGTCGGTGTCGCGGCGCCCGACCGGCTCCGGAT
>JAEZBT010000161.1 GCA_023426865.1 Actinomycetes bacterium | reverse complement strand
GGGAGGGCCCGAGTGATCGGACCCTCCCCGCCCTGTCGCACGCCGCGACCCGCGCCGGATCGGGGCGCAGCGGTCGACGACTGTCGCCACCCGCTCGCGCGCGGCGGCCGGGTACCGGCTACCCCTTGACGGCGCCGGCCATGATCCCGGAGATCAGCTGCTTGCCCGCAGCGATGTACAGGACCAGGACCGGGATGGTCGCCATGACCGCGCCCGCGAGCACGATCGAGTAGTCGATGTAGTAGCCGGACTGCAGGTTGGCCAGGGCCGTCTGCAGCGTCGGGTTGCCGGCGTCGAGCACGATCATCGGCCACAGGAAGTCCGTCCACGCCATCATGAACGTGAACAGGCCGAGGATCGCCATCGCCGGCCGGGCCGCCGGCACCGCGACGTTCCAGAACGTGCGGAGCTGGTTGCAGCCGTCCACCCGCGCCGCCTCGATGAGCTCGTCCGGGATGACGCCCACGAGGTACTGGCGCATGAGGAACACACCGAACGCCGTCACCAGGGTCGGCACGATGACCGCCTGGATCTCGCCCGTCCAGCCGAGGTTCCGCATGACCATGAACAGCGGGATGATGCCGAGCTGCGTCGGGATCGCCATCGTCGCGATGACGAAGATCATCAGCCCGTCCCGGCCCTTGAACTTCAGCTTCGCGAAGGCGTAGCCGGCGAGCGTCGAGAACGTCACCACGGACAGCGTGACGACCGACGACACCAGCAGCGAGTTGCCCAGCGCCTTCCAGAACGGGATGGCGTCGAGCACCTGCTCCACGTTCCTCATGAAGTTGGGGCCCGGGATGAACGGCAGCGTCTGCCCGCGCGTGGCGTTCGTGCCGCTCGCGACGACGAACGACCACCACAGCGGGTAGGCGAAGATCAGGACCGAGATCCCGAGCACCAGGTAGACCGGCCAGCCGGCCTTCTTGTACATGCCGACCCTGCCGCCGCGACGCCCGCGGGGGCGCTTCGTCGGCTGGGGCGCGGGGACCGCCTGGGGCGTCCCCTGCTGGCTCATGCCCAACGCGGTCATCGGGCCACCGCCTTCCGTGCCTCGTTCGCTCGCTTGATCGCGCGGCGTTCCGCCCGGGTGAGCTTCGGTCCTTCGTCACCGGCGACCAGGCGCTTGGAGACGAAGAAGTTGATCAGCCCGATGCTCACGATGAGCAGGAACAGCAGCCACGCCACCGCCGATGCCCGGCCGAGGTTGCGTCGGAAGAACGCGAGCTCCCACAGGTACAGGACAGTGGTCTGGAACTGCCGGTCGGCGCCGCCGATGCCACCGGCGTTGGAGACGTCGTACAGGCGCGGCTCGGCGAAGATCTGCAGGCCGTACACCGTCGCGGTGACGATGACGAACAGCAGGGTCGGCCGGATGTTCGGCAGCGTGACCGAGAAGAACCGGCGGACCGGCCCGGCGCCGTCGATGGCCGCGGCCTCGTAGAGGTCACGCGGGACGGCCTGCATCGCCGACAGGATGATCAGGGCGTTGTAGCCCGTCCACCGCCAGTTGACCATCGAAGCGATCGCGAGGTGGCTCGGGATGCGCTCCCGCTTCCACTCGATCGGCTCGAAGCCGAGCATCTCGACGATGTTGTTGGCAAGGCTCGAGTCGCCCGCGTTGCGGAAGATGCTCGAGAAGATCAGGGCGACGGCGACCGGCGTGACGACGTAGGGCAGGAGGACGCCCATCCGCCACGTCGTGCGGGCCCGGATCTGCTGGTCCAGCAGTGCCGCGATCACGAGCGCTCCGATGAGCTGCGGGATCGTCGACAGGGCGAAGATCGACACCGTGTTGGTGACGGAGTTCCAGAAGGTCTGGTCGCTGAGCGCGGTGCTGAAGTTCTCGAGCCCGACGAAGGACTCCTTGCCCGCCAGCAGGTCCCAGTCGTGCATCGCCACGTAGAACGTGTAGACGAGGGGGAAGAGTCCGACGAGCGCGAAGAGGAGGAAGAACGGAGAGATGTAGATGTAGGGCGAGGCCTTGAGGTCGAAGCGGCTCAGGCGCTGTCGCCACGTCCTGGCGGGTCTGCGCTGGGGGACGTCGTCGCCCGAGTCGGCGACCGCCCCGGGGCTCGCGTTGAGCCCCTTGTCGAGCATGGAGGACATGTGGGTTCCCGTCGCGTTTCCGGCTGCCGAACGACGGGCCCCCGGGCCAGGTAGTGCCCGGGGGCCCGTCGTTCAACGAGACATCTGACTCAGTTGTTGACGACCAGCTCGTTCAGGAGCGAGATCGCCTGGTCCCACGCGCCGTCCGCGTCGACAGTGCCCTGGTCGAGCGCCTGGAGCGCCGGACCGAACACGTTCTCCTGGATCACGGAGTCGTCCGGGCCCTTGAACTGGGCCTGGATGCCCTGCGCACGGCTCGCGAGGATCGCACCGGCGGGGGCGTCGTTGAACGTCGCACGCGGCGTGGCCTCGGCGGCCAGCGCGTCGGCGGCCTCGATGGTGCTCGGGAAGGCGCCGGCGGCCTCGAACGCCGCAAGCTGCTGCTCGGGCTCGGTCAGCCAGCTGGCGAGGGCCGCGGCGGCCTCCTTGTGCTCGGACGTCTCGGCGACGGCGAGGAAGGAGCCACCCCAGTTGGCCGCACCACCCGGGAAGACGTCAGCGAAGTCCCAGACCACCGACGCCGGGTCGACGCCCGCAGCCTCGGAACCGGCCTGGACCTGACCCTCGACCACACCGAGCATCCAGCCCGGGCAGACGAACGTCGCGAAGGTGCCGTCGACGAACGACTGGCCACCGTTCCAGTCCCAGACCGCCTGGCCGGCGGAGAGACCGTCGGCCACGGCCGCGGCGACGAGGTCGAAGCTGGCGCGCATGTCGGCGTTGTCCTCGACGTTCAGCTCGCCGTCAGCGGTGTAGTAGCCCTCGTCCATCTGGTTGACGATGCCGTTCCAGATGAAGCCGGAGTGGTCGTACCACGCCTTGCCGGAGGCCTCGGTGTACTCGCGGCCGACGTCGAAGTAGTGCTCCCAGTCGCCCTCGAGGTACTCGGCGACCTCGTCACGCTCGCTCGGCAGGCCGGCGGCCTCGAACAGGTCGGGGCGGTAGCAGATGCCCTCGGGGCCGATGTCCGTGCCGTAGCCGATCACGCGGCCCTCGTCGTCGACGACCTGGTTGTACTTCCACTCGAGCCAGTCGGACTTGCGGTCCTCGATGCCGAAGTCGCGCAGGTCGGCGAACTGGTCGGAGACCTCCATGATCGCGCCGAGCCAGCCCTCCTCGAGGGCGACGATGTCGGTCAGGCCGGAGCCCGCGGCGATCTTGGTGAAGGTGTCGGTCCGGGCGTTGCCGCCGGTGTCGATCGCCGTCGCCTCGATGGTGATGTTCGGGTTCTCCTCCATGTACTGCTCGTACAGGGCCTCGTAACCGAACTGGTTGAAGGTCGTGATGGTGAGGGTGATCTCCTCGTCGGTGGCCGGCGCGTCGGCGTCAGGCTCGGTGCCCTCGCCTTCGTCGCTGTCGCCGCCACAGGCGGTGAGGAGGAGTGCAGCTGCTGCACCGACCGCGAGGAACTTCGCGGACCGGGTTCGAGACCACTTCATGCCATATCCCCTTTGGTGGCTGTGGGTGCGCTCCCACGTTGGAGCGCTCCCACACTGTAGTCGCGCTCCCACGGAAGTCGACAGACGGCCCGATCACGGATTGGTCACAATGAGGTCTCGGCTGGTGGGGGCCATCGTGAGCGCTAAAGAAGGGGAGGCGCGAGGTCTCGGAAACGTTGCGGACCGGGCCCGTCGAGGCCGTCGCCGCCCGCTCCGGTAGCCTGGACGGTCGTGGCCACCGACTTCCCCGCCGAGATCTCCGCCCTGCGCACGACGCTCGGCACCATCAGTGCCGTGAGCGACCCGGAGGGCCTGCGGAAGCGGATCGCCGCGCTGTCCGACCAGGCCGCGGCCCCCGACCTGTGGGACGACCCCGACGCCGCGCAGAAGGTCACCTCGGCCCTCTCCCACGCGCAGAACGAGCTCGAGCGCGTCGAGAGCCTCGGCTCGCGGCTCGACGACCTCGAGGTCCTCGTCGAGATGGCCCTCGACACGGACGAGGACGACCCCGAGCGGGCGACCACCCTGGCCGACGCCGAGGCCGAGCTCGCCTCCCTGCAGAAGGACCTCGGCGCGCTCGAGGTCCGCACGCTCCTCAACGGCGAGTACGACTCGCGGGAGGCCGTCGTCACCATCCGCTCCGGCGCGGGCGGCGTGGACGCCGCGGACTTCGCCGAGATGCTCCTGCGGATGTACCTGCGGTGGGCGGAGCGGCACGGCTACCCGACGGCCGTCCTCGACACCTCCTATGCGGAGGAGGCGGGCATCAAGTCCGCGACCTTCGAGGTCAAGGTGCCCTATGCCTTCGGCAACCTCTCCGTCGAGGCCGGCACGCACCGCCTCGTGCGGATCTCCCCCTTCGACAACCAGGGTCGGCGCCAGACGTCGTTCGCCGCGGTCGAGGTGGTCCCGCTGATCGAGCAGACCGACCACATCGACATCCCCGAGAACGAGATCAAGGTCGACGTGTTCCGCTCGTCCGGGCCCGGCGGCCAGTCGGTCAACACCACCGACTCCGCCGTCCGGCTCACCCACATCCCCACCGGGATCGTCGTGTCGATGCAGAACGAGAAGAGCCAGATCCAGAACCGCGCCGCGGCCCTGCGGGTGCTGCAGTCGCGCCTGCTCCTCGTCCGGCAGGAGGAGGAGCGAGCGACCAAGAAGGAGCTCGCGGGCGACATCAAGGCCAGCTGGGGCGACCAGATGCGCTCGTACGTGCTGCAGCCGTACCAGATGGTCAAGGACCTTCGGACGGAGTTCGAGGTCGGCAACCCCGCCGCCGTGTTCGACGGCGACATCGACGCTTTCATCGAGGCCGGCATCCGCTGGCGCCGGCGCGCCGCGCTCGATGCCGAGCAGAACTGAGCCGGGCGGCGCGTCGGGGCCTCAGATCCTGCCCGACCGCCCGGGTCCCCGCCTGACCAGCCGCGCCTGACGCCCGGATCGCCCACCTTCGCCCGGTTGCCGCGCGCCCGACGACAGACCCTCCCCCTGTGAGGCCGGTCACCGGCGGCGTGTCCCCGGCTGCCCCGGCCGACGGCGTGCCTAGTCTCACGAGCAGGGTGGCCTGACGAGGGCCTCTCCCGGCGCCTGCCCGGCGTCGCCCGCCGACCCGCGAGGACCCGTTGATCCGCTTCGAGGACGTCACCAAGGTCTACGCCAGGGGTGCCCGACCGGCGCTCGACCGCGTGGACCTCGAGGTCGAGCGCGGGGAGTTCGTCTTCCTCGTCGGGGCGTCCGGCTCCGGCAAGTCGACCTTCCTGCGCCTGGTACTGCGCGAGGAACGCCCGACGGCGGGCCGCATCTTCGTCGCCGGCCGGGACCTGTCGACCCTGTCGACCTGGAAGGTGCCGCACCTGCGACGGCAGATCGGCACCGTGTTCCAGGACTTCCGGCTGCTGCCCACCAAGACGGTCTTCGAGAACGTCGCGTTCGCGCTCCAGGTGATCGGCAAGCCGCGGCACCACATCCTCACCACGGTGCCGGACACGCTCGAGCTGGTCGGCCTGGGCGGCAAGGAGAAGCGGCTCCCCCACGAGCTCTCCGGCGGCGAGCAGCAGCGCGTGGCCATCGCGCGTGCCTTCGTCAACCGGCCGTCGATCCTCCTGGCCGACGAGCCCACCGGGAACCTCGACCCGACCACGTCGGTCGGCATCATGCGCCTGCTCGACCGGATCAACCGCACCGGCACCACCGTGGTCATGGCCACGCACGACGACGAGATCGTCGACCAGATGCGCAAGCGCGTCATCGAGCTCGACTCCGGCCAGCTCGTGCGCGACCAGTCCCGCGGCGTCTACGGGTCGGACCGGTAGGGGGCCGTCATGCGACTTCAGTTCATCCTCGCCGAGATCGGCCACGGCCTGCGCCGCAACCTGTCGATGTCGATCTCCGTCGTCCTGGTCACGTTCGTGTCCCTCGGCTTCGTCGGGGCCGCCGGGCTGCTCCAGATGCAGGTCGACGAGATGAAGGACGACTGGTACGACCGCGTCCAGGTCTCCATCTACCTCTGTCCCGCCGACTCGGTCGTGCCCACGTGCGTCGGCGGCGAGGCCACACCCGACCAGATCGAAGGGATCCGCACCGAGCTCGAGGGTGAGGGGCTCGCGCCCTACGTCGACGAGGTGTACTTCGAGACCAAGGAGGAGGCGTTCGCGTCCTTCTCCGAACGCTTCGCCGACGAGTGGTGGGCAGCGAGCGTCACCGTCGAGCAGATGCAGGCGTCGTTCCGCGTCGCCCTCGTCGACCCCGAGCAGTACGCCGTCGTCTCGGAGATGTTCTCCGGGCGTACCGGTGTCGAGGACGTGCGCGACGACCGCGAGCTGCTCGAGCCGTTGATCCTCATGCTCAACCGCGGGAGCATCGTTGCCGCGGGCCTGGCCGCCGTCATGCTCCTGGCGGCCGTCCTGCTCATCACGACGACCATCCGGCTCTCCGCCATGAGCCGGCGCCGGGAGACCGGCATCATGCGCCTGGTCGGCGCGTCCAACCTGTTCATCCAGCTCCCGTTCATGCTGGAGGGCGCCATCGCCGCCACGATCGGCGCGGCACTCTCCGTCGCGGGCCTGTGGTTCGGGGTCAGGTACCTCGTCGAGGACTGGCTCGCAGGCTCGATCAGGTTCGTCTCGTTCATCGACGCCGACGCCGTGTGGACGGTGGCGCCGCTGCTGCTGGCGGTCGCCATCGGCCTCGCCGCGATCTCAAGCGTCGTGACCCTGAGCCGATACACGAGGGTGTGAGGACAGTGTCCCGAAACGTCCGTGGTGCCCGGAGCCGGGTCGCAGCCCAGCTCACCGGTCTGCTCGCCACCGTGCTGGCCGCGAGCCTGGCGATCAGCGCGGGCAACCCCGCCGTCGCCGACGAGTGGGACGACAAGCGCGCCGCGGCGCAGGCCCGGGCCGACGCCGCCGAGGCCGCGCGCGAGCGCCTCGAAGCCGAGCTCGAGGGCGCCGAGGCCGCTCTCATCTCGGCCGCCGCCGAGCTCGAAGGCATCAACGCGGCGATCCCGGTCGCAGAGAGCCAGCTCGCGGCCGCGGAGGCCGAGCTCGCGCGGCTGACGCGCGAGGCCGAGATCATCGCCCAGCGGCTGGCCGCCGCCGAGGCCGAGGAGCGCCAGGTGACCGAGCAGGTCGCCGCCGACACCCAGCGGGCGGAGGACATCCAGGTCGCCATCGGCCGGATGGCTCGCGAGGCGTACCGGGGCGACATCGCCGCGTCGTCGCTGTCCGCGGTGCTCGACGCCGACTCGACCGACGAGTTCGTGGCGCAGTCCGAGATGGCGGAGACGGCGCTGCGCACGCAGACGCAGGCCCTGCGCGAGCTCGAGCAGATCAACGCGGTGAACCGGAATCGCCAGGTCCGGCTCGAGGCGATCCGCGAGGAGATCACCGAGCTCAAGGCCGAGGCCGACGCCAAGGTCGCCGAGGCCGAGGTCGTCCGGCAGGCCGCGCAGGCCCGGCGGGACGAGCTCGAGGCGCTGCGCCGCGAGGCCGAGGAGAAGAAGGCCTACATCGAGTCCCAGCGGGCGACGATCGAGGCCCAGCTGGCCGAGGCCGACGCGCAGGCTCGGCAGCTCGCCGCCGACCTCGCCGAGGTGATCCGTCAGCAGGAGGCCGCGCGTCGGGCCGCAGGTCAGAACCCGGTGGGTTCCACCGCGAACCAGCCGTTCATCAACCCGTCGTCGATCAACCCGATCTACAAGACCTCCGACTACGGCAACCGTCTGCACCCGATCCTCGGCTACTGGCGCCTGCACGCGGGGACCGACCTGCGCACGTACTGCAACAACGAGATCTACGCGGGCGCCTCCGGAACCGTGCAGTGGGCCCGCTACCGGGCCGGCTACGGCAACCAGGTGATGATCAACCACGGCTACTGGAAGGGCAGCTCGCTCATGTCGAGCTACAACCACCTGTCCAGCATGGTCGTGGGCGCCGGGCAGAACGTGTCGCAGGGCCAGCTCATCGGCTACTCGGGCAACACCGGGACCTCGGCGGGCTGCCACCTGCACTTCGAGGTGTACGTGAACGGCGGGACCGTCGACCCCTGGCCGCTCATCGCGAAGTGATCATGGTCGCCGCGGGCGGAATACCGTCCTGCCCGACGGCGCACCTCCCCTAGCCTTGGACGTATGGCACGGGAACGAGGGCGGCAGGTGGTCGCGTCCAACCGCAAGGCGCGGCACGACTACCACATCGAGGACGTCTTCGAGGCAGGCCTCGTCCTGACCGGCACCGAGGTCAAGACGCTGCGTCTCGGCCGGGCGTCGCTGGTCGACGGGTTCGTGAGCGTCGACCGCGGGGAGGCCTGGCTCGAGGGGGTGCACATCCCCGAGTACACGGAGGGCACGTGGACCAACCACACGCCCCGGCGCAAGCGGAAGCTCCTGCTGCACGCGCGGGAGATCGAGGAGCTGAGCCGCGAGGTGCAGGCGAAGGGCCGCACCATCGTGCCGCTCGCCCTGTACTTCGTCGACGGGCGCGCCAAGGTCGAGATCGCGCTCGCGCGAGGCAAGAAGGAGTACGACAAGCGGCACGCCCTGCGCGAGAAGCAGGAGAACCGCGAGGCCCAGGCCGCGATGAGCCTGCGGCGCCACGAGTGAGCGGCGGGACCCTCCGACGGCGGGTGCGCGGCGCCGTCGTCGGCCTGAGCGCGGGCGTGGGCATCGTCGCAGCTGGGACCCTGGGCCTGCTCACGACGGCGTCGCCCGCGGCAGCGAGCGACGCGGAGGACGTCATCCGCGAGTACGCGATGACCATCGACCTCGACCCCGACGGCGTCGCGCACGTGACGCTGAACCTCACCGTCGACTTCGGGGTGCTCCCCAACCACGGCCCCTACCTGCGGTGGGTCGTCAAGGAGCGGTACGACGACGAGCTCGACCGGGTCTACCGGATCACGGACTTCCGGGCATCCAGCCCGACGGCGTCGGGAGCGGTGCACACCGAAGAGATCCTCGGCCAGGGCGTGACGGAGACGGCCTACCTCATCGGCGACGAGGACGACACCGAGATCGGCGTGCACCAGTACCGCATCACCTTCGACGTCGAGGGCTGGGTCAACGCCGCGGACTACCCGTGGCCCGGCGACCGGCTGGCGAACGACGAGCTCTACCTCGACGTGCTCACGCACTGGGACATCCCCGTCGAGCGGGTGAGCGTGCAGGTGAACGGCCCTGCGGAGGTCCTCGACGTCGCCTGCTACGAGCACACCGAGACCTGTGCGGCCGACGCCGACGCAGCCACCGCGACGTTCGTCGTGGACCGCGTCGACCCGCGGCGCCCGCTGACGATCGCCGTGGCGTACCCGGCCGGGACGTTCGGCGGCGTGGAGCCCGTGCTGCAGGAGCGGTGGGCCTTCTCGCGCGCGTTCGAGGCGACGCCGGCCACCGGCGGGCTCGCGGCGGCCGTCGCCCTCGGCGGCGCCGCGGTGCTGACACGACGGCTGCGCCGCACCGGCCGCGACGAGGAGTACGTCGGCCTGACGCCGGGCCTCAGCCCGGTGGACGGTCAGGCCGGCCAGACGTCCCCGGTGAGCTCGCGGGACCGCGGGCCGGTCGCCGTCCAGTTCGCTCCCCCGCCGGGACTGCGCCCGGGGCAGCTCGGCACGCTCGTCGACGAGAAGGCCGACCCGCGCGACGTCACCGCGACGATCGTCGACCTCGCGGTGCGCGAGTACGTGCGCATCGTGGCCGTCCCGACGGGCGACGACGACCCCGACTGGCGCATCGACCGGTCGACGAAGCCCGACTACGACCTGCGCCCCTACGAGCGCACGCTGCTGCGGCAGATCTTCACCGGGCAAGGCAACTACTCGGTCAAGCTGTCGGACCTGAAGACCACCTTCGCCGAGTCGATGGCCGAGGTGCAGGGCAAGCTCTACGACGAGGTCACCGAGCTCGGCTGGTTCCGCGGCAGCCCCAGGAAGGCACGCAGTGCGTGGGCGGCCCGGGGCGGCCTGGTCCTAGCGGTGGGTGTCGTGGCGACGATCGTCCTGGCGATCCTCACGCACTGGGCGCTCGTGGCCGTGCCCCTCGTGATCCTCGGCATCGTCTGGCTCGGGATGACCAGTGCGGCGCCCGCGCGGACGGCCGAGGGGTCGGCGGTGCTCGCCCAGGCCCAGGGCTTCCGGCTGTACCTCGAGACGGCCGAGGCGAACCAGCTGCGCTTCGAGGAGGGCGAAGACCTGTTCAGCCGCTACCTGCCGTACGCGGTCGCGTTCGGGCTGACCGAGCGGTGGGCGTCGCTGTTCGCGCAGCTCGCCGCTCAGGGGCGGACGCTCGCCGAGCCGACGTGGTTCATCGGCCCGCACGTCGGGACGTACCCGTTCTGGGCGATGGCAGGCTCGCTGGGGCACGAGCTGGAGTCGTTCACCTCGGCCGCGCAGACCGCGTTCACGGCGGCCGCGCCGGGCTCCTCCGGTGGCTCCGGGTTCAGCGGAGGGGGCGGCGGGGGCGGCGTCGGCGGGGGAGGCG
>JAEZBT010000090.1 GCA_023426865.1 Actinomycetes bacterium | reverse complement strand
TCCCCAGGGCGTCGGCGCCGGGTGGGTCCCCGGGGCTCGGTTCCCTCAGCCGAGCGCCCGGGTCGACCACTTCTGGTTGGAGGTGCCCGCGCACGTCCAGAGCTGCAGGACGGCGCCGTCCGCCGGGTTCCAGTCGGCGATGTCCACGCACTTGTCGGCCTGCGGGTTGACCAGGTCCCCGGCGTCCGTGAGGACGAACTCCTGCGCGGGGTTGCCGCTGCAGGTCGCGATCTGGATCGCGGCGCCGTCGGCGGTGGATCCCCACGCGACGTCCAGGCACAGGTTCTGGCCGGTCCGGATGGTGCCGTCGACGAACGTCCAGGCCTGGTTGGCCGAGCCGTCGCACGTCCACACGTGGATCCGCTGCCCGTCGTTGAAGCGGCCGGCCGGGACGTCGACACACTTGCCGTTCCAGGCGCTGACGATGCTCACGGCCGAGCCGGTGCCCGGGTCGGGATCGGTGCCGCCCGAACCGCCGTCGTCGCCCGTGAACGCCCCGAGCCGGATGGTCGCGGACCGCGGGTCGGCCACGTGCACGAGCGACTCGAAGCCGCCGACGTCGTCGAAGGGGAACGCGTATGCGCGGCCGTCGGCCATCGCGGCGTGCACGGCCTTGCCGTAGAGGTTGATCGGGCTCGTCCGGTAGAAGGCGCTGGTGTCCGACGTCGGCTGCGTGTCGAGCGTGCCGAGCGTCCCGCGGTGCAGGCCGGCGCAGAGGGTCCGGGCGATCGGGCCCACCACCGCGTCGTTCGGCGCGAACAGGCGACCGTCGCAGCCCCAGACGTCGGCGCTGGTGGGCCTGGTGAAGCTCGCGACGACGGCGCCGGAGGTGTTGGTGAAGCGCATGACGTCGCCCGAGGTCCGCCCGGTGAACCGGATGCCCGGGTTGTCGAGGAACGGGGTGACCGTCAGGGGACGGCTCGCGTACTGCTGCCAGGCCCACGCGATGTAGCCGTCGAGGTAGCCGGCGTCGAGCAGCCCGGCCCCCGCGGCCTTGCCCGGGGCGAGCACGCGCAGCACGGTGCCGTCGCTGCGCGTGACGACCGTGCGGGCCCACGCGGGGTCTGCCAGCATGGTCGCGATCACCTGGTCACGGCCGCCCGGGACGAGGGCGCCGGCGGAGCGGGTGGTGCCGTCCTGGCCGGTCGCGCTGACCTCGTGCGGCACCGCGAACATGTCCACCTGGGAGCTGTTGAACCACAGGCCCGAGTCGTCGTAGGTGAGTTCGTTCCAGTCGAACAGCACGTCGTGGCTCGGGTCGGGGGCGACCCAGGGGGCCGGCTGGACCAACCCGCCCGTCGTCAGCGCGAACGGCAGGCGTGCGCCGAACGAGAAGTAGACGCGGCCGGAGAACCCTCGCGGGACGTGGACCGTCGTCGAGGCACCCAGACCCGGGCCGGGGATGGAGGCGTCGGGCGCCGGCGACGGCGGGTTGGTGCCCGCCGGCCAGGCGTGGAAGGCGCCGGCCTGGTCCACCCACCCGAGCCGACCGGACGCGAGGTCCGTCCCGAGCACGTACAGGTACACGGCCTCGGTGCGGCCCGTGGTGTTCGTGATCGTCATCGGCACCCGGTCGAGCAGGGCGACCGCGGCCGGTGCGGAACCGCGCGCCGGTGCGGCGACCGCGCCGGGCGCGGCCGTGACGCCGGCCACCACCCCCAGGGCGACGGTCAGGGTGGTGACGAGCAGTCGTCTCAGGTGTCCCACGGGTCCTCCCGGCTCGGCGGTCACCGGCAGCGCGGGTGGCCGCCTGCCCGGTGCTGCCGGACCGTGTGCCCCCTCGCACGCCGGTGCTGGTGATCACGGACGCTAGTGCGGTCCTGGTGACCGTCGGGTGCCCGGTTTGTCCTGATTCGGTGAAGGCTCCGTGAAGGCGTCCGTCGCCATCGTGGCACGTGTCACCTGCGGCGTCCTCCCCGGGAAAACCCGTAGGTGCAGGCGTCAGGCGTGGTGCGGCGGGTGCTCGTAGGTGACGTGCTCCGCCTGTTCGAGGACGTTGCGGACCATCGCCGAGACGTGGTCGTTCGCGTGCCGGTAGTACACGGTGACGCCGTCGCGCCGGGTCCGGACCAGGCGCCCCATCCGCAGCTTCGCCAGGTGCTGCGACACCGCGGGGCCGGGCCGGCCGAGCTCGTCGGCGATCATGCCGACCGACAGCTCCCGGTCGTGGAGGAGGTGCAGGATGGCGAGCCGCGTCGGGTCGGCGAGCAGGCGCAGGATCTCGACCGCCGTGTCGAGGTCGGTCCCCGGCGCGGGTGCGCGGTCGGGCAGCTCGAGGGCCACGGGCCTCACCCTGTCACGTCGGGGGACGTCCGGGGTCGCGGCGGGGTGCGGGGCCACAGGGCGGCGGTCGCCGCGACGGCCAGCGCGGAGACGACGGCGAGCGTGATCGCAGCGCCCGGCAGGCCCAGCCGGCCGAGCCACCCGGCGAGCGGGTACGTGACGAGCCAGCAGGCGTGCGAGAGGGAGAACTGCGCGGCGAAGACGGCGGGCCGATCGGCCTCCGGGGTGGACCGCGTGATGATCCGGCCGACGGGCGTCTCGGCCGCCGCCCACCCCGCGCCGACCAGGGCGAACAGCACGCCCACCAGCACGAGGCCGCCCGTGCCGGGCACGGCCAGGGCGGCGGCGGTCGCGCCGGTCGCGAGGGCGAGGACCGTGGC
>JAEZBT010000065.1 GCA_023426865.1 Actinomycetes bacterium | reverse complement strand
CCTCCGGGGTGGCGGCGGCTTTGGTCGGCATCCTGAGCACCCGCGCGTCGTGCGCCTCCTCCGGGTGGGAGGCCGGGGGATGGGCGGCGGGCACCGTCAGCTCGGGGTTGTCGAAGTCGAAGGCGTGCTGGGGCCCGAAGCCGGAGAACTCGTCCTCGTCCTCCTCCTCGTCTGGGTCCACCTCCTGGCGCACGCCGCGGCGCCCGGCCAGGTCGTCCAGCAGGGCGTGGGTCGGCTCGTTCTCGTCCTCGGGCTCGGCGGCCACCGGCAGGTCGACCGACGCGAGCAGCGGACGCAGCGCGTCCTCGACCTCGACGTCGAAGACGTGGTCGCGCACGGGCGCGAGGTGCCGGCGGACCGGCGAGTCGGGCAGCTCGGTCTCCGACAGCCACCGCGCCTCGTCGTCGAGCGCGCGCACGCGGCGATCGGCGGCGTCGTAGCCCCAGCGGGCGGACCGGTCGGCCCCGCCGACCTGGAACCGGACCTCCACCGTCCACGCGCCCGCGCCCGCGCGGAACGCATCCCACCTCATGTCGCGCACCTCGCGCGTGGCGAGGCGGTCGGCGACGAGGTCGCCCAGCACCGGCGCGCTCGGCTCGTGCCCGATGCGCGTGGCCTGCGCCTGCTCGGCGACCCACTGGCGCTCCGCCAGCACGGGGCCGTCGTACCGGCGGACGATCTCGATGGGCATGCCCGAGGCCTCGGCGATCTCCTCGGCCGTCTGGCCCGCCCGCACGCGCGCCTGGATCTCGCGGGGCGGCAGGGCGCCCGTCGCCTCGACGCGTGCCTGCTCGAGGTGTGGACGGTCGCGGCGGACGGCCGCGCGGAGCGCCTCGTCGATGCGCACGCGGAACCGCTGGCCGTCGGGCCCTTCGAGCACGACGTGCTCGCCGTCGTCGTCCAGCCCCACGAGGGTGAGCTCGCTCATGGCACCTCCCACGTACGAGGGTGCCATCCCTGCGGCCGCTCGGCCGGGAGGCGGGCCGGTGTGCCGCAGGCGTCCGGCAGGATGGTCCGGTGACCGCACCGCAGGAGCAGCCCGCCTCGCCCGCCACCGACCTCGTCGCCGGCCTGGCCCCCGGTGTCGTCGGCGAGCTCGGGGCGTGTGCCGAGGAGCTGGCGAGGAGCGCCGGCGTCCTCGTCCGCGAGGGGCGCCCACGCCGGGTCGACGTCGCCGCCACCAAGTCCAGCGCGGTCGACGTGGTGACCGCGATGGACCTCGCGTCGGAGGCGCTGCTGCGGCGGACCATCGCCGAGCGTCGTCCGCACGACGGCGTCCTCGGCGAGGAGGAGGGTCTCCTGGCCGGGACCAGCGGCGTCACCTGGGTGCTCGACCCGGTCGACGGCACGGTCAACTACCTCTACGGCCTGCCTGCGTATGCCGTGAGCGTGGCGGCCGTCGTCGGGGAGCCCACGCCCGAGGCGTGGACGGTCGTGGCCGCCTGCGTGCACCACGTCGCGGACGGCCGCACCTGGACCGCCACGCTCGGCGGCGGCGCGTTCGAGGACGGCCGCCGCATCCAGGTCAACGACGCCGTCCCGCTGTCCGCGAGCCTGCTCGCGACCGGCTTCGGCTACACGGTCGAGCGACGGCGCGGGCAGGCGCGCGTGGTCGCCGACCTGCTCCCGCGCGTGCGTGACATCCGCCGGATGGGCTCGGCGGCGATCGACCTGTGCCAGGTGGCGGCGGGGAACCTGGACCTGTACTACGAGCGCGGGCTCCAGCCGTGGGATCTCGCCGCCGCCTCGCTCATCGCCCGCGAGGCCGGGGCCGCCGTCCTGGGTCTGCGCGGCCGGGCGCCGTCCGAGGAGATGACCGTCGCCGGGCCGGAACCGACGGTTCGCGAGCTGGTCGCGCTGCTGGAGGATCTCGCCGCGGACACCGACCACCCGAACGGGTGAAGACGCCCGACTCGCGAGACATGATCAACTCCGCTTCGGGAGCGGCGTGCACAGGTTCCCCGGATAGTGCACAATCGGCGCGCCGCGCGGGAACAAGCAGTGTGCCTCGTGCATTGAGTACGTACCGACACCGCGCGGGCTCCGCGTGGGCCCGATGACAGACGGAGTGTGAAGTTCACCGATGGCCACCGACTACGACGCCCCGCGCAAGACCGACGAGGACCTCAGCGAGGACTCGCTCCAGGAGCTGCAGGCGCGCCGCACCGACAAGAACTCGGGCGTCGTCGACGAGGACGAGATCGAGGCCGCCGAGGGCTTCGAGCTGCCGGGCGCCGACCTGTCGGGCGAGGAGCTCTCCGTGCGGGTGCTCCCGCGCCAGGCTGACGAGTTCACGTGCAGCAAGTGCTTCCTGGTCCACCACCGCAGCCAGCTCGCCTACGAGAAGGACGGTCAGCTGGTCTGCACCGAGTGCGCCTGACCGGCGCCGCTGATCGCTGACGCGAGGGCCTTCGGCCGTCGCGTCGACACGAACCACGACGGCGTCGGGTCCGCGGTGTCGGTGACCGGCACCTGGACGCCGCCGGGGATCCATGCCCGCAGGCACACGAAGGCACGGGCGTCCGAGCCCGGACCCAGCGCGCGTCGCACTCCGTCGCGATCGAGCGGCGTGGGGGCGCCCAGCGCGGTGACCGGGATGTGCGCCGCGCCGACGTGCAGCTCGCCGTCGCGCACTGCGACCGTGGTGGCCGTCCGGACGGCCAC
>JAEZBT010000035.1 GCA_023426865.1 Actinomycetes bacterium | reverse complement strand
CCGGGGCCCCCCGGGGGGGCCCGCCCGGGGCCCCTCGTCGTGCCACGCGCTACAGTGTCGCCATGTCCCCGCGCGGACTCCTCCTTCTCCGCCGCGGCGAGGCCTAGGACCGGTGCCCTCGCCGCGGAGGTCGGTTGTGCCGGTCGACCGCCGACCCGACGAGGACAAGGACCAACCATGAACCCCAAGACCAGCTCTCCCCGCACGCCCGGTGACAGTTCAGGGGCCGCGACGGCCACGGGCACGGGGACAGTCACCCCGTACCAGGTGCGTACCGCACAGCGCCCGTCCCCGATGGCGGTGCACCGCTACCGCCCCTTCCACGCCCAGCTCGACGTGGACCTGCCCGACCGGACCTGGCCCGGTCGCCGGATGACCGCCGCACCGCGCTGGTGCGCCGTCGATCTGCGCGACGGCAACCAGGCCCTCATCGAGCCGATGAACCCCGAGCGCAAGCTGCGCCTCTTCGAGCTGCTCGTCGACATGGGGTACAAGGAGATCGAGGTCGGCTTCCCGTCCGCGTCGCAGACGGACTTCGACTTCGTCCGGATGCTCATCGAGGAGCGCCGGATCCCCGACGACGTCGTGATCCAGGTCCTGACCCAGTCCCGCGAGCACCTGATCGAGCGGACGTACGAGGCGATCAGCGGCGCGAAGCAGGCCATCGTCCACCTGTACAACTCGACGTCGATCCTCCAGCGCGAGGTCGTGTTCCGGACCGACGTCGAGGGCGTGCTGGACCTGGCAACGTCGGGCGCCCAGCTCTGCAAGAAGTACGAGGAGATGGTGCCCGGCACCGAGGTGTACTACGAGTACTCCCCGGAGTCGTTCACGGGGACCGAGCTCGAGGTCGCGGTGCGCGTCTGCAACGCCGTCCTCGACGTCTGGGAGCCGACGCCCGAGCGCAAGGTGATCATCAACCTGCCGGCCACCGTCGAGATGGCGACGCCGAACGTCTACGCGGACGCGATCGAGTGGGTGTCCCGGAACCTGCGCTACCGGGAGAACGTCGTGCTCTCCCTGCACCCGCACAACGACCGCGGGACGGCCGTCGCGGCGGCCGAGCTGGGCTTCCTCGCCGGCGCCGACCGCATCGAGGGCTGCCTGTTCGGCAACGGCGAGCGCACGGGCAACGTCTGCCTGGTCACGCTCGGCATGAACCTGGCGAGCCAGGGCATCGACCCGGAGATCGACTTCACCGACATCGACCGGGTCCGGCGCACGGTGGAGTACTGCACCCAGCTCCCGGTCCACGACCGCCACCCCTATGGCGGCGACCTCGTCTTCACGGCCTTCTCCGGCTCGCACCAGGACGCCATCAAGAAGGGCTTCGAGGCGATGGCGGCGCGCGCGGCGGCCGAGGGCGTCGGCGTCGACGAGCTGGTCTGGGCGGTGCCCTACCTGCCGATCGACCCCCGCGACGTCGGGCGGACGTACGAGGCGGTCATCCGGGTCAACAGCCAGTCCGGCAAGGGCGGCATGTCCTACCTCATGAAGGCCGACCACCACCTCGACCTGCCCCGACGCCTGCAGATCGAGTTCTCGCGGGTCGTCCAGGAGCACACCGACGCACGGGGTGGGGAGGTGTCCTCGGACGAGCTCTGGCGGATGTTCACGGACGAGTACCTCCCGGCGACGTCCGACAGCGGGCTCGAGCCGTGGGGCCGGTTCTCGCTGCGCAGCAGCGAGGTCGTCTCCACCGAGGCCGCGCCGGCGCGCCTGTCGGCGACGATCGTCGACGGCGGCGAGGAGGCGACGGTCTCCGGGGAGGGCAACGGCCCGATCGCGGCGTTCGTCGCGGCGCTCGCTCCGCGCGCCGGCCGGGTCGAGGTGCTCGACTACGCCGAGCACGCCCTGTCCACGGGCGAGGACGCCGTGGCCGCGGCGTACGTCGAGTGCATGGTCGGGGACGACGTGCTCTGGGGGGTGGGCATCGACCCGTCGATCACGACCGCCTCCTTCAAGGCGATCATCTCGGCGGTCAACCGCGCGCACCGGTGAGGGACGACGCCTCCAGGTAGGTCTGGGGGAAGCCGGTACCGGGCCCGCGCCGGGTGGTGGGCTTCACACCCGGCGTGGGCCCGCGTGACCGTTCGGTCCGAAGAGTCCCTTTCGCCCCTCCCGCGCGGTAGCGTCGTGACCGGACCGGGAGGGGGTGCCTGGTGGAGCAGCCCATCATCATCGGTGCGGTCGTGGTGCTGTCCTTGCTGGTCACGGTGTTCGCGTTCCGCTTCGCCTCGCAGTACGGCGCGCCCATCAAGGGCGGCATCCCGGCGACGGCGCTCCTGCGCGGGTTCTCCGAGACCGGGACGACGATCAGCTCGCCGAACACGGGCCCCGAGGCGCCCGTCTACCGGCTCGACCTGCTCGTCTCGCCGCCGTCCGGGCCGCCGTTCGAGACGCAGGTCAAGCAGCCGGTCCCGCGCATAGTCCTGCCGTTCTTCCTGCCCGGGATCCACGTGCCCGTGGACATCGACCCGAAGGACCCGGCGCGCGTGAAGGTCGCCTTCCGGCGTTTCGAGGCGGGGCAGTCGGCCGTCACGATCGGCGGTGCGGCGGGTGCCGTCCCGGCCGGGCCCGGCGTGACGGTCACGGTCCAGGGAGGGTCCGTGTCCGGCGTCGACGACCTGGTCGGTGCCGTGCGGAGCGGCACGCTGCCGACCGAGGGGGGGAGCGCGGCGGAGCTGCTGCGGACCGGCACCCGCGGCGACGCCGAGATCGTGCAGGCGATGCCGCTCGGCAAGAAGACCGTCGAGGTCGACCCCGCCTGCCCGCCGGCGAACCGCGACGACCCCATCTGGATCCTCACCCTCACCGTCGAGGTGCCAGGCGAGGCGCCGTTCCCGGCAGTCGTCGGCCACCGTGTGCCCCGGGCGCGCGTCGCCGACGTCGTCCCCGGCCTGCGCGTGCCCGTGGCCGTGAACATGGCCGACCGTCACGGCCAGGTCGCCGTCGACTGGGACGCGGTGCGCTGACGCCGGGGGCGCGCCGCCTCGCGCCGCGCCACCCCGGCGTCCGTCGGCTCAGACCTTCGGGTTCGGGTGCTGCCGGGTGTAGCGCCGGCGCTGCTTCCAGACGGCCGTCATCTCGGCGCGCAGCCGCGCATCGGTCCGGGCGGCCTGGTGCTGGGCCTCCCGCAGCAGCTTGCGGTAGCTGGCGAGGCGCCGCTCGGGCAGGTCGCCGGAGGCCACCGCTGCCAGGACGGCGCAGCCCGGCTCGCTCTCGTGGGCGCAGTCCGCGAAGCGGCAGTCCACGGCCAGCGCCTCGACCTCGGGGAAGACGTCCTCGAGCGCGTCGGTGCCGGCCAGGCCGATGGTGCGCATCCCCGGGGTGTCCAGGATCGCGCCGCCACCGGGGACCAGGTGCAGCTCGCGGGTGACCGTCGTGTGCCGGCCCTTGCCGTCGGACCGCAGCGCCCGCGTCCGCATGGTCTTCCCGCCCACGAGCGCGTTGAGCAGCGTCGACTTCCCGACGCCCGAGGCACCGAGCAGGGCGATCGTGGCCCCGGCCGCGAGTCGGGCCCGGATCGGCTCGAGGCCGACGCCGTCGAGCGTCGCGACGGCGAGCACCGTCGCGCCGGGGGCGAGCGCCTCGGCGTCGGCCGCGCGGGCGGCGGCATCGGGCACGAGGTCGGCCTTCGTCAGGATGACGAACGGCTCGGCGCCGGACGACCACGCGAGCGCGAGGAGACGCTCCAGGCGCGCGGGGTCCGGGTCGGGCGCGAGGCCCTCCATGACGGCCACGACATCGGCGTTGGCGGCCAGCACCTGCCCGCGCGAGGACCCGTCCACCTGGGCCCGCAGGACGGTGGTGCGGCGGGGCAGGACCTCGGCCACGGCGACGTCGGGGGCCCGGGTCAGCAGGACCCAGTCGCCGGCGACGGGCGTGGCCGTGGGATCGCTGCGGTGCAGGCGTCGGACGGCGGCGCCCCAGGGCGCGGTCACGACGTCGGGCGTCGCGTCCGGTCCGGGGACGAGGACGTCGCAGGCGCCCGCGTCGGCGCGGCACACGCGCCCGACGAGCACCGGGCCCGGGTCGGGCATCGGGTCGAGGGCGCTCGCCCAGGTGTGGTCCCAGCCGAGCAGGGCGAGATGGGGGTGGATCGGGCCGGCGGTGTCCGGTCCCGGGTACGACTCAGGGGAGTGCAACGGGGTGGTCCTCTCGGGACCCCTGGCCTCAGCGGCGCAGGGCGTGGATGGATGACGGCGCGGTGCAGCGCTGGACCGGCATGGCCGTCACCTCCTCACGCGTGGTCCGCCCGGGGCTGCCGGACGGCATGATCAGGCTAGGGTCCCCCGTGCTCGCCGGTCATGGCCTTTTCCGAATGCCTCGGTGATCTCCATGAGTGCTCCACAGGTGCTCGACGCGGCGTCGGTCGGGCGTCGGCGTGGTGGGGGAGAATGGACGGGTGAGCCTGTACCGCGACGAGGCGATCGTCCTGCGCACCCACAAGCTGGGCGAGGCCGACCGCATCGTCACGCTCCTCACGAGGGCCAACGGCAAGGTCCGGGCCGTGGCGAAGGGGGTGCGGCGCACCTCGTCCCGCTTCGGCTCGCGGCTGGAGCCGTTCATGGTCGTGGACGCCCAGCTGTACACGGGCCGGAACCTGGACATCGTCACGCAGGTGGAGACGATCGGTGCCTTCGCCGGGCCCGTGAGCGCGGACTACGCGCTCTACACGGCGGGCACCGCGATGCTCGAGACCGCGGAACGCCTCGTCGAGGCCGAGCGCGAGCCCGCGGTGCAGCAGTACCTGCTCCTGGTGGGGGCGGTCCGCGCGCTGGCCGAGCGCGCCCACGACCCCGGGCTCGTGCTGGACGCCTACCTGCTGCGCTCGCTCGCGGTGGCCGGCTGGGCGCCGTCGTTCACGGAGTGCGCCCGGTGCGGCACGCCCGGACCGCACCGCGCCTTCGCTGTGGCCTCGGGCGGCGCCGTGTGC
>JAEZBT010000054.1 GCA_023426865.1 Actinomycetes bacterium | reverse complement strand
ACATGCGCCACCACGCCCGGGAACCCCAGGTCGTCGACGAGACCGTCGAGCACCGCCTGGACCTGCGGGTCCCGGTGCGCACCCGCCGCGGCCCCGCCGGGCGCGCCGGGCGGCTCGGGCGGCCCCGGGCGGGGGGGCGCCCTCGCCGCGGGCACGCAGGGGCCGCCGGACGGCCAGGTGCGCATCGCCAGCAACACGAAGACCTTCACGGCCACCGTCGTCCTTCAGCTCGTGGGCGAAGGGCTGGTCGAGCTCGACGAGCCGATCGAGACCTACCTGCCGGGCCTGGTACGCGGAGAGGGCAACGACGGCGCGGCGATCACCGTGCGGCACCTGCTGCAGCACACCAGCGGCCTGTTCAACTACACGGCCGAGATGGACCCCGACCCGTTCGTGACACGCGACGTCTACGTGCCGCAACGGCACCACACCGACGTGGCGTTCGCCCATCCCCCGCTCTTCGAGCCGGGTACGACGTGGTCGTACAGCAACACCAACTACACGGTGCTGGGGATGCTGGTGGAGAAGGTCACGGGCCGGCCGATGGCGGAGCAGGTGACGCAGCGGATCATCGAGCCCCTTGGCCTGGGGGACACGTACGTCCCCGCTCCGGGCGAGCGGGAACTGCGCGGCGCGCACCCACGCGGCTACCACCCGGGCGCCGACGGGGAGCTCGCCGACATCACCGACCTCGACCCGTCGTGGGCGGGCCCTGCGGGCGACATCGTCTCCACCCCGAGCGACCTGCTGGCGTTCTTCGCCGCGCTGGTCGGCGGGGACCTGCTGGGCACGGCGGAGCAGGACGAGCTGGTCCGGCTCGTCGACCTGCCGGAGGAGTACCCCGGCGACGGCTACGGCCTGGGCGTGACACGGACGACGCTGAGCTGCGGCACGGTGCTGTGGGGCCATGGTGGCGACATCCAGGGGTACTCGACGCGCGGCGGGGTCACCGAGGGCGGCCGGGGCGTGATCTACACGGTCACCGCGCTGCCGACCTCCATGGAGACGGTGTACGCGATGGAGGATGCCGTCGACGCGATCGTCTGCCGCGACTGACGGTGACGTTTCCCGAGGGCGGCCGCCCGTCGGGCTGCCGCCTCAGTGCCCGTCCTCGGCCGCGAGCGCGTCCTTGAGCAGCGCCACCAGCGCCTCGAGCTGCACGTCGGTGGCCGACGCGCCCTCCTCCTCGGCGGCACCGTCCAGTGCCCGCGCGGCGAGGCCGGACTTGGCGTCGATGAGCTCGGCGATCTTCGAGTCGATGGTCTGCGCGGCGATGATCCGCCACGCGGTGACCGGCTCGGACTGCCCGATGCGGTGCACGCGGTCGATGGCCTGGGTCTGCTCGGCGTCGGTCCAGGACAGCTCGGCGAGCACGAGGTTGGACGCGACCTGGAGGTTGATCCCGACGCCGGCCGCGAGCAGCGAGCAGACGGCGATCTGCACCTGCGGGTCCTTGGTGAACGCCGTGATGTTCTTCTCGCGCACCTTGGGTGTCTGGTCACCACGGATCGACGCGTACGCGATCCCGGCCTCGCCGAACGCCTGCTCGGCGGCGTCCATGACGTCGACGTGCTTGGCGAAGAACACGACCTTGCCGACGTTGCGCGCCAGCTGGGCCGCGTAGTCGGCGGCGAGCCCGGCCTTGGCCTGGCCGATGCGGCGCACCATCGTGAAGACGTTGTCACCGGTCTTCTTGTCGCTGGAGTCCTTGAGCTCGGCCGCCGCGACCCGCCGCGCCAGGGCGACGTCGAAGCCGACGACGTCGGCGCCGTCGGGCCGGGCTGCGAGCGCCGCCCGGTAGCGGCCCACCAGGCGGCGGGCGAGCGCGGCCTCGGACGCGCGGATGGAACGCCCGAGCGCGCCGTCGAGCTCGCCGGGCAGGTCGGCCACGCGCCGTGCGGGGATGTCGGCCGCGACGTCGACCTTGCGACGCCGCACGATGCCCATGTCGATGACGGTGGCGCGCGCGGCGGCGTAGAAGCCCTGGTCGGCGGGGGTGAGCCCCGTCTCCTCGAGCGCGGTCAGGAGGGAGCCGACCGGCTTCTCGTCGTCGATCCAGCCGAGGAACTGCCAGATCGCGCGGAAGTCCTCGATGTCGTTGATGAGCGGGGTGCCGGTCAGCGCCATGAGCAGCGGCCGGGCGGTGCGGGAGCGGATGCGGTCGGACAGCGCGAGGACGTTCTGCGACCGCTGCGAGTTCTTGTTCTTGATGAAGTGCGCCTCGTCGACGACCATCCCGCGGAACCCGTGGTCGCCGAGCCAGCCGACGTGCCGGTCGAGGATCTCGTAGTTCACGATGACGACGTCGGCGAACGCATCCACGCGGTCCCCGTCGCCGTGGATGACGGTGGACCGGCGCATCGGCGTCCACATGCCGACCTCGCGCGCCCAGTTGGTCTTGACGACGTTCGGCACGACGGCGAGGAGCGGGAACGCGTCGGCGGCCTGCGCGGCCAGCAGCGCCTGCGCCGTCTTGCCGAGGCCCGGCTCGTCGGCGAGCAGGTACGTGCGGGGGCCGCGCGCGGCAGCCGCGACGACCTGGGCCTGGTGCGGCATG
>JAEZBT010000012.1 GCA_023426865.1 Actinomycetes bacterium | reverse complement strand
GTACGCGGCGACGTGCGCGTCGGCGCAGGCCGCCCACGTGAACCCGGCGGCGTGCGTGGGCCCTGCCGCGCTGAGCTCGGCCGACCGGTCCAGTGCCTCAGTCACGCCGGCGGCGATGGCCTCCGCGCTCTCGGGGTCGAACAGCACGGCGGCGTCGCCGCACACCTCGGGCAGCGACCCGGCGGTCGAGGCGGCGACCGGGCAGCCGGACGCCATGGCCTCCAGGGGAGGCAGGCCGAAGCCCTCGTACAGGCTCGGGAAGACCAGGCAGGCCGCGCGTCGGTACAGCGAGCAGAGCTCCTCGCGCGACACGAGGCCGCGGACCTCGACCCACGTGGGCAGGTCGGTCAGAGACTCCAGACCGCCCCCGGTGAGGACCAGCCGCATCTCGGGGCGCTCGCGCCGGAGCAGGCCGACCGCCTCCACGAGGCGCGCGTGGTTCTTGTGCGCCCAGCCGCGCGCCGGGTACAGCAGGAAGTCCTCCCGGCCCGACGACGTCGGCACGAACTCCGTCACGTCGACGCCGAGGTGGGCCACGTGGACGCGGTCCGGGTCGACGCCGAGGTGGTCGACGATGCCCTGCTTGGCGAACGCGCTGATGGTGACGACGACGTCAGCCCGGCGTGCGGCGGCGTCGTAGTAGCGGCGGCGGTAGGCCCGCTCGGCGCGCGAGAACAGGTGCGGCAGGTCCAGGTGCTGCACGTCCAGGAGGCTGACGGCCACCCGGGCCCCGCGCGTCGGCCAGGGCACGGGCGCGGTGAACGGGAAGTGCACGACGTCGGCCGCGGCGAAGGCCGCCCGGACCTCGCGCCGGTGCCACCAGGCCTCGCCGAGCGTCCGCACGCGCTCGACCGTCCCGGGACCGCCCCGCACGCCCGCCACGACGTGTGCGGGCGCCTGGGGAGCGAAGCCCGCAGCGATCTGCGCGAGCCAGGTGCGCGGGGCGACGTCGTCGCGCGCGGCGAGCTCACGGACGAGCTCCCGGGCGTACGTCTCGCTGCCGCCCATCCCGCCCGGCACCAGCGAGAGCATCGCGACCGCGACCCGCAGGGGGTCGGTGCCGCCGCCCGACGCGTGGCCGCCCGCGGTGCTCGCCGTGCTCATCGTTCTCCCGTCGCCTGTGCCTGCCGCTGCCTGCCGGTCGTCTCCCGGGCCATAGTCTTGCCCATGCGGAGCGCCCCTCCGCGCCGGACGGACCGGCACACCCGAGCGGAGAACGATGGCCCTCGACATCCTCCTGCCCTTCTGGGGCGACCCGGCGCTGCTGCGCGAGACGGTCGCGAGCGTGCTCGCCCAGCGCAACGGCGACTGGCTGCTCACCGTCGTCGACGACGCGTACCCGGACGAGAGCGTGGCGGAGTGGTTCGCCACCCTCGACGACCCGCGCGTGCGCTACGTGCGCAAGCCCGTCAACGAGGGCATCACCGCGAACTACCGCACGTGCGTGAGCCTGGCGACGCAGGACGTGCTGGTGATCCTCGGCTGCGACGACGTGCTGCTGCCCGACTACGTCGACGTCGTGCTGGGTGCGCACGCCCGGTTCCCGCAGGCCGCGGTGATCCAGCCCGGGGTCGCCGTCATCGACGAGACGGGCGTCGTGGGCATGCCGCTCGCCGACCGGATCAAGCAGCGGGTCGTGCGCCCGCGGGCGAAGGCGGCGCGCCTGCTCCAGGGCGAGCAGCTCGCGACCAGCCTGCTGCACGGCGACTGGCTCTACTGGCCGTCGCTGGCCTTCCGCCGCGAGGTCATCGCCGGCACCGAGTTCCGCGAGGGCATGCCGCTCATCCAGGACCTCGCGGTGGTCATGGACATCGTCGCCGCCGGCGGCAGCCTGCTGCTCGAGCCCACGGTCTGCTTCCACTACCGCCGGCACCGGGCCAGCGCGTCGTCGGCGAGCCTGCTCGATGGGCGCCGGTTCGCGGGCGAGCGCGACTACTTCCGGCTCGCCGCGACGCAGGTGCGCGAGCTCGGCTGGCGGCGCGCGGAGCGGGCAGCGAAGCTGCACGTCACCTCGCGCCTGCACGCCCTGACGCTGCTGCCGCGCGCGGTCCGGCAGGGCTCCGGCGCCGCACGGATGCTGCTGCGGCACGCGTTCGGCCCGCTCTGAGGTCCCTTCCCGTGGCCGCCCGTCCCCGCCGGGGCGCGAGCGGTGGGAGACTTCCCGGTGCCCCCGTCCCTGCCCTTCCCCGTCGAAGAGGAGTCCCGCGTGACCGAGCAGCCCACCCCGACGGTGCCGGCCGGGACGTGCCTGGTCACGGGAGGTGCCGGGTTCATCGGCACGGCGATGTCGCCGCTCCTGGCCGAGCGGTTCGCCCGGGTGGTCGCCGTCGACAGCCTGCACCCGCAGATCCACCCGACGGCCGAGCGGCCCGCCGACCTGCACCCGTCCGTCGAGCTGGTCGTGGGTGACGTGACCGAGGCGGACACCTGGGAGCGGGTCCTGGCGGACGTGCGGCCCGACGTCGTCGTGCACCTGGCGGCCGAGACCGGGACCGGGCAGTCGCTCGCCGAGGCGAGCCGCCACGCGCTGACGAACGTCGTCGGCACCACGCGGATGTTCGACGCGATGCTCGCCCGCGACGCGCTGCCGCGGCGGATCGTGCTCGCGAGCAGCCGCGCCGTGTACGGCGAGGGCGCCTGGCGCACGTCGGGTGGCGAGGTGCTCCACCCCGGCCAGCGCACCGCGGAGATCCTCGAGCGGGGTGAGTGGGACTTCCCCGACGCGGCGCCCATCGCGATGTCCGCCGCGACGACGCGTCCCGCGCCCGTCAGCGTCTACGGGGCGACCAAGCTCGCGCAGGAGAACCTGCTGACGTCCTGGGCGCAGTCCGTCCACGTCGAGCCCGTGATCCTGCGGCTGCAGAACGTCTACGGGCCGGGCCAGTCGCTGATCAACCCCTACACCGGGATCATGTCGCTGTTCTGCCGGCTGGCGAAGGCGGGGGAGTCCATCCCGCTCTACGAGGACGGTCAGGTCCGTCGCGACTTCGTCCTCATCGACGACGTCGCCCGCGCGCTCACGGCCGCGACCGTCGCCGAGGCGCCCGGCTCGTTGCCGGTCGACATCGGCTCGGGGGAGCAGCAGACGATCGCCACGGCCGCCGAGCTCATCGCCCGGCACTACGGCGCGCCCGCGCCGCACGTCACCGGCCAGTACCGGCAGGGCGACGTGCGCCACGCGTGGGCGGACGTCGCCCGCGCGGCCGACGTCCTCGGCTGGCAGCCCGAGTGGTCGCTCGAGCGTGGCGTCGAGCGACTGGCCGACTGGATCGACGAGCGGCTCTGACAGGCCTCGCGCCGCGGGGCGTCAGCGGGCGGACCGCGACGTCCCGCGCCTCGCCCTGCGCATGATCGGCCGCTCGACGAGCAGCCAGCTCGCCGTGGCGAGCGGGACGGTGCAGGCGAGCGCGACGACGTCGTACAGCAGCAGGCCGCGCTCGTGGATCCCGGTGAGCACGAGCAGCTGCTGCACCGGGAACGCGTAGATGTACACGCCGTAGGAGATGTCGTGCCGCTGGACGAGGCTCGGCGACGGCAGCACCGACCCGATCCAGATCAGCAGGTACGCGAGGAACGGCGCCGTCAGCTGGGCGCCGCCGCCGTCGAGCACCCAGACGGCCCCCGTGACCACCACCGCGCTGGCCAGCGCGCCGGACCAGTGCAGCGGCAGCTTGTGGCGCCACAGCTGCACGACGGCGCCCCCCAGGAACAGCGGCAGGAGCTTGAAGAGCAGGTGGAAGTCGCCGTTGTTCTCCATGAGGCCGGCGACGCCGCGGCCCCATCCCGCGTGCAGGCCGACGGAGGCGACCCAGGCCACGACCATCGCCCAGCGTGAGCGACGGAACCACGCGATGGTGCCGAGCACCCCGACGATGAGGTAGCAGAGGAACTCGTAGTACAGGCTCCACAGGGAGCCGTTCCAGGCGCCGGGGTAGGGGACGTCGGCCGGGGTGCCGGCGATGTCGTACGCGTTGATGCGCAGCAGCGAGTTGCTGAAGACGAAGTTGGCCGGCGTGGTCCCGGTGGTCAGGTACCCGGCGAGCGTCCCGTGCTGCGCGAGGTACGAGATGGGTGCGAAGACGACGACCATCACGACGAGGCAGACGAGGAACGCCGGGAAGATCCGCGCGATGCGGTGAACCAGGTAGGTCCCGAGCTGGTTGGACCAGCGGCTCGCCGCGATGAGGTAGCCACTGAGGGCGAAGAAACCGAAGACGGCCCAGCCACCGAGGTTCTCGCCGTCGATGTGGGGGCCGAAGGTGCCGTCGGCGCTGGGCACACCGGCGATGTAGTACGCGTGCGCCACGAGGACGAGCGAGGCCAGGACCAGCCGGATGAGGTTGAGGCTGTTGTCCCTCGGGTCGAGCTGGCGACCCCTCCAGCGCCACAGCCGAGCGTCGGGTGCGCCGACGGGCGCGGCGCTGGTGGTGGGAGGCGCGACCTCCTGCTCCGTGGCCGCCGTCATCGGGTACCCACCGTGCCTGACGGCGTGCCCGTCCGGATGCCCGTCGGCGTGCCGAACCGCGTGCGCATGTGCATGGTGCACAAGTGTGCTGCATCGCCGGCCGGCGGTGCCATCCGTCCGGGTTTGTCCGATTTGGGGAGCAAACGTGCAGGTAGGGCGCACTTTCCGGCTCAAGGAAATCGCGAGGCCTGCCGATGAAGGGCCCATGAGCCCCTCCCGGTCGACGACCCGTCTCCCCGTCGCCCTCGTCGGCCTGGCAGCCGTGATCGTGGCTGCGCTCCCCGCCTCAGCCGCCATGGCGGACGAGTCGGGCACTCCTGTCGAGGTGGTGACCGTCCAGGGGACGCTGGTCAACCTCGCCGTGGAGATCACGGAGGAGGCCCACGCGCACGGGCTCGGCGAGACCATGGTCGTCGACACCATGGTCGAGGTCGACGGCGACCTGTACCCGATCCCGGACGAGCTCGTCGTGGCCGGCGGCGTCACGGGTCAGGACGTCGAGGTCGCCATCGCGGCCGACGCCGACCTCGAGCCCGAGGAGGCCCTCGCGATCGCGACCGCCGACGTGCCGGTGCCCGGCACCCCCGAGGCCCTCGCCGAGGCCCTGGAGTCGGCCGAGGCGGTCGCGAGCGAGCCCGTCGCCGAGGAGCCGGTCGCCGACGAGCCGGTCGCCGAGCCCTCCGACCTGCCCGAGGGCGAGGCCGAGATCCTCGCCGTGACGGCCACCGGCGACGCCACGGCGGCCGCCGAGGTCCTCGCCGAGGCCGCCATCGGCAACCACACGCTCACCGTCCTGCCGGTCTACTGGACCTCCCAGCCGTCGAGCCCGTCGAGGAGCACCTTGGCGAGCCTGGCGTCGCAGACGGCGCAGTACTGGGGCGAGCAGAGCGGCGGGCGGATTGCGATCGGCTCGAGCGCCCGTGACTGGCGGTCGATCCCGAACCCGGGCTCCTGCGACACCGCCGCCATCCTCCGCAGCGCCCTGGCCGCGCACGGCGTCGCCGCACCCACCTCGAACCAGCACGTGCTGGTCTACTTCCCGAAGATGGCCGACTGCGGCGGCTGGGCCGGCCTGGCCAGCATCGGAGGCGGCAGCATCTGGGTGAACGGCACCCCGATCGTCGACGTCTTCACCCATGAGTTCGGGCACAACCTGGGCGTCGGGCACGCGAACACCGCGACCTGCACCTCTGGCGGCAGCCGCGTCCCGTTCAGCAGCCTCTCCTCGTGCAGCGCCCGTGAGTACGCGGACACGGCCGACGTCATGGGGTACGCGATCTCGGGCAAGGCGTCAGGCAACCTGAACACCGCCCTCGCCGACCACCTCGGCCTGGTCACGGTGGTCCGCCCGACGACGAGCGCCCCGGTCACCGTCGACCTCGCCCAGCTCTCCAACTCGACAGCCACGCGCGCCGTGGCCATCCCGGTGGCCGAGGGCACTATCTACGTCGACTTCCGTCCGGCGACCGGCCGCGACACCCGCCAGCCCGCGTGGGCCGGCGTCCAGGTGCACCTGCGCACCATGCACCCGGTGCACCGGTACCCGTCGTCGTACCTGCTCGACATGAACGCGCCCGCCAGCGCCGAGTTCGCCTCGCCCGCCTTCCCGGCCGGCGCCTCATGGTCGGTGCCCGGCTCGGGCCTGGTGGTCACGGTCGAGTCGGTCGGCACGACGAGCGCACGGGTGTCCGTGGCCGCGGGGCCGTCCGGGCTGACCCCGGCGACGGGCCTGATCGACAGTTACATCGAGCGCGTCTACAGCGACCTGTTCGGCCGCACCGTCGACGCGAGCGGACTGAAGACGTGGCGGAACGCGCTGACGACGGGGACGCCGCGCGTTGCCGTGGCCAACGCCATCACCTCGTCCACCGAGTACCGCGGCAAGCTCATCACCGGGTCCTACGCCACCTACCTCGGTCGCACGCCGGACGCCGGCGGCCTGAAGTTCTGGTTGGCGCAGATGCGGGCCGGGATGACCATCCAGACCATGGAGGCCGGCTTCCTCGCCTCGGCGGAGTACTACCGCAAGGCGGGCGGCACCGACGCGGCCTGGGTCACCCAGCTCTACCGGCACGTGCTCGGCCGTGACCCGGGCTCGTCCGAGGTCGCCTCCTGGGTCCGCGTGCTCGCACAGGGGTACAAGCGGGGCGACGTCGCACTCGGCTTCCTCCTGTCCACCGAGCACCTGACCGACGTGGTCGACGGGTACTACGTCGACCTGCTGGGTCGGCACATCGACCCGGCAGGTCGGACCACGTGGGTGCGCGCCATCCAGGGCGGGGCCAGGACCGAGGCCATCATCGGCGGCATCGTCGCCAGCGCCGAGTACTTCAACAAGGGCTGATCAGCCGCGCAGCGCGGTGAGGTGCTCCTGCACGTCGTCCCAGCGCGGCAGCAGGCCCTGCTCCACGGCGTCGGCGAGGGTGGGTGCCGCGGAGTCCTTGGCCGACAGCTGCGGGGTGAGGGGGGAGCCGTCCCTCGCCCGGGTCGGCCATGCGATGCCGAGGGCCGGGTCGAGCGGGTGGATGCCGTGCTCGCGGCCGGGGCTGTAGGGCGTCGAGCACAGGTAGACCACCACCGAGTCGTCCTCGAGCGAGCAGAACGCGTGACCCAGGCCCTCGGACAGGTAGATCGCCCGACGGTCGACGTCGTCGAGCAGCACGCTGTCCCAGGCGCCGAAGGTCGGCGAACCGACCCGGATGTCCACGACGACGTCGAGCACGGCCCCCTTGGGGCACGTCACGTACTTCGCCTGGCCCGGCGGCACGTCCGCGAAGTGCACGCCGCGCAGCACGCCCGCGGCCGACACCGACATGTTCGCCTGCTGCAGGTCCAGCGGGTGCCCGACGGCCGACCGGAACGGCTCGCCCTGGAACCACTCGAGGAAGACGCCGCGGGGGTCGCCGTGCTGGACGGGGGTGATCTCCCAGGCGCCGGGGACGGCGAGCTCGCGGTAGGTCATCGTGCTCCTCGCTGGGTCGGTGCGGGTGGCGCCTCAGCCTAGCGGCGACCCCGTTACCCTGACCTGGACCGACGGAAGGGGAACGGCGTGCGCTGGTTGGTGGTCGGGGCGAACGGGATGCTCGGGCAGGACCTGATGGCCGCTCTGGGGGCGCGCGCGGCGCGCGGCGACAGCGCGACGGGAGTGGACCGCGACGAGGTCGACATCACGGACCCGGCGTCGATCGCCGGCGTCGCCCGCGGCTACGACGTCGTCGTGAACGTCGCCGCCTACACCGCCGTCGACAAGGCCGAGGAGGACGAACCCGCGGCCTTCGCGGTGAACGCCGTCGGGGCCGCGAACGTCGCCCGCCAGGCGCATGCCGCCGGTGCGCGGATGATCCAGATCTCGACCGACTACGTGTTCGACGGCGCGGGCACGTCGCCGTACGCCGAGGACGGCCCGCTGGCGCCTCTGTCGGCCTACGGGCGGACGAAGGCGGCGGGGGAGTGGGCCGTGCGCGCCGAGTGCCCGGACTCGCTGGTCGTGCGCACCGCCTGGCTGTACGGCGCGCACGGGCCGTGCTTCCCCAGGACCATCGCGCGGGCCGCGCGGGAGCGGGGCGCGCTGCAGGTGATCGACGACCAGGTGGGGCCGCCGACCTGGACGGTCGACCTCGCCGACCTGCTGCTGCGGTTGGTCGACGCCGCCGCGCCGGCCGGGACCTACCACGGCACGTCGTCGGGACAGGCCTCCTGGTTCGACCTCGCGCGGGCGGTCGTCTCGGCGGCCGGGATGGACCCGGCGATCGTGGCGCCCACGACGAGCGCCGACTACGTCCGCCCTGCGCCGCGTCCCGCGTACTCCGTGCTGGGTCACGACGCGCTGCGCGCCGCCGGTGTCGAGCCCATCGGCGACTGGGCGCAGCGCTGGGCGCTGGCCGCGCCCACCGTGCTGGCCTGAGGGAGGGCTCAAGCCTCCACCGGCGGGGCGGTGCGGCGC
>JAEZBT010000384.1 GCA_023426865.1 Actinomycetes bacterium | reverse complement strand
TCGATGACCTCGTCCGCCGACGTGCACTCGTAGACGGAGGCGCCGTCGCTCATCAGGGTGATCTGGGCCAGGTCCTCCACGCCACGCTCGCGCAGGTGGCCGACAGCGGTCCGGATCTGCTGGAGCGAGACCCCCGTGTCCAGGAGCCGCTTGACGACCTTGAGGACGAGGATGTCGCGGAAGCTGTAGAGGCGCTGCGTGCCCGAGCCGCTCGCGGGCCGGATCGACGGCTCCACGAGGCCCGTGCGGGCCCAGTAGTCGAGCTGGCGATAGGTGATGCCCGCCGCGCGGCACGCGGTCGGGCCGCGGTAGCCCGTCGTCGTGTCGAGGTCCGGCAGCTCGTCCCCGAAGAGGAGTCCCTGGGCGCGCTGTGGGCTGCCCGCAGTCTCCGGCATCGACTCTCCGGTGCTCACGCGCCGCTCCCCTCGTCAGCCCGGGGCCGACCGGCCCGGGACGATCAACCCACGCATCACGCTAGGGCCGGCCCCAGGGGCGGTCAACGACGCCACGCGGTCCGCGGGTCGCGTGTTTCGCGGTCAAAGTCTCAACCTCAGGTTGACGGTGACATCGACGTCCGATACGCCCGGATCGGTCCGGTTCCAGGTCGTCAGGAGGACTGCTGGCCCTCGTCCTCGTCGCCCAGGAAGTCGTCGGCGCTCACCGTGTCGAGGAACGCACGGAACTCCTCGACCTCCTCCTCCTCGCTCGCGGTCTCCTGGACCTCCAACGCCGACTCGTCGAGCACCTCCAGGTCGCACAGCACGGGGCTGCCGGTGCGGACGGCGAGGGCGATGGCGTCCGACGCGCGCGAGTCGATCCGCCGGCCGTCCCCGAGCACGATCTCGGCGTGGAACACCCCGTCGATGAGCGCGACGATCTCCACGCGCTCCACGACGGCACCCACCGTGGCGAGCACGGAGGCGAGCAGGTCGTGCGTCATGGGGCGCGGCGGGGTGACGCCCGCCTGGCCCGCCGCGATCGCCTGACCCTCCGTGAGACCGACGACGATCGGAAGGACCCGGCCCCCGGCGGCGTCCAGCAGCAGCACGACCACCTGGTCCAGGGGCACCTGGCGACGTACCCCGAGCACCTGCATCTCGACGAGGTCGTGCTGCATGGCCCCCACGCTACGTCGCCGGAGCCCGCGGGGCACGCCCTTCGTCCGCTCAGGCGCGGCGCCCCTCGGTCCCCCAGCTCACAGCGACCGGTCGGCGACCCCGGTCCGCACGAGCAACGCGTGCAGACGCCCGCAGAGCTCTCCCACCTCGGCGGCGACGGTGGCCGCATGGACCTGTGCGCCCGCCGCGCGCTGGCCCCGGAGCGGGGCGACGATCTGCTCGACCATGTCGACCTGCCGGTCGGCGGCGCTGCGGAACGAACGCAGGTGCCGGGGCTCGACGCCGTGCTCGGCCAGGGCCAGCGCGATCTCCAGGGCCTCCCGGGACCAAGGCTCCAGGTGGCCGGACGCGTCGCGGCGCAGCACGCCCGACTCGGCGAAGGACGCGACGACGTCCTCGGACGTCCCCACCTGCTCCGCCAGGCCGGCGACCGTCCAGCGGCCACCGCTCGGCGACGTGGTCGTCCGCTCGCCGTCGGCCGTCGCCAGGCGGGGCGCGACCGCCTGCGCCGTCTCCCCGGCGTCCAGCGCATCGAGCTGCTCCCGGATGACGCGCAGCGGCAGGTACCTGTCGCGCTGCTGCGTCAGGACGAAGCGCAGCCGCTCGAGGTCGGCGGGGCTGTACTGGCGGTAGCCGCCGGCCGTGCGGCGCGGCTCGACGAGCCCCTGCTCCTCGAGGAACCGCAGCTTCGACGGCGTGAGGGTCGGGAAGTCCCCGCCGAGGTCGGCGAGCACGTCGGAGATGCGCATCGACGGCTC
Source organism: Actinomycetes bacterium (assembly GCA_023426865.1). GTDB lineage: Bacteria > Actinomycetota > Actinomycetes > Actinomycetales > Cellulomonadaceae > Actinotalea. The sequence goes on along the minus strand of JAEZBT010000384.1, from coordinate 3,316 downwards.
CCGGGAGACACCCGGGGGCCAGGGCTCGACCAGTCGCGGCCGGGCGGCGACGTGCGACTCCTCCTCCCCCTCCCGGCGGGGTCGGGCGACAGGGGTCACGAGGCGGTGCCCGCTCCCTGGTCCGGCCCGCCCCCGGCCGTGCGCACCGGGCTGGGGTGGAACGTCATCCGGAACTTGCCGATCTGCACCTCGTCGTTCGCCCGTAGGACGGCCCGCTCGATCCGGTCGCGGTTCACGTAGGTGCCGTTCAGCGAGCCGACGTCGCGCACGACGAAACCGTCGCCCTCCCGGACGAACTCGACGTGCTTGCGCGACACGGTGACGTCGTCGAGGAAGATGTCCGCGTCGGGGCTGCGACCGGCGACCGTGCGGTCCGCGTCGAGGAGGAAGCGCGCGCCCGCGCTCGGGCCCCGCTGCACGATGAGCAGCGCGGACGTGGGCGGCAGCGCCGCGACCGCGGCGTGCTCCTCCGGCGAGAGGCCGGTGGGCGCGTCATGCTCGACAGGGCCGGCGAGCCCCTCACCGAAGCTGATGGTGGTCTCGGCGGCGGTCCAGCGGCCCTCGGACGGATCGCTCTGGGTCATCGGTCCTCCTCGACATCGGCGTTCGGCCGGGGGTGGTGTGGCACAGCCTAGGCCGCGGGCGCGGGTCCCGGCAGCCCCCCGGCGCGACCCGATCGCGCCGGTCAGTCCGCCTCCTCGGCCGGGACGGGCGTGGCGTAGCGCGGTGCCTCGACGGTGCGGACAGCCGTCACGCTCACCAGGTCGCTGGGCGTCACGCTCGTCGTGCCGCCCGCGTTGCGCACCACCGCCAGGGCACCTCCGGGGATGCCCAGCGCGGTCGACATCGTGTCGGGGTCGCCAATGGCGAGCCACCGGTACGGTGAATCGACGAGCACACCGTCCACCTCGACGCCGTCGGGCGTGTCGATGATGTAGCTGGAGGCCGTGAGCCGCAGGTCCTGGAGCTGGACGGCCTCGGCTCCCGCGTTCCGAAGCTCCTCGAGCACCGTGTACAGGGTCGTCGCCGCCACCTGACCGGTCGGGTCCGCCACGACGAGCTCGATGCCGGGGCCCTCGGCGGGCAGCCGCCCGGCGAGGATGCCCTGTACCTCGGCGCGCTCACGCGCCGCGTCCCGGGCGGCACGGTCGCCGTCCGAGGCCGTCACGAGGTCGTTGCGCTGCGAGCGGAGCTCGGCGATCTGCGACTGCAGATCCTCGCCGTTGCGGGTGACGTCGTCCAGGAGCCGCACCAGCTCGTCCTGCCGCAGGGTGGCCAACGGGTCGGCGCGGTTGGCCTGCACCTGCACGACGAGCGCGAAGCCCAGGACAGCGCAGAGCACCCCGGTGAGGAGCTGGCCGCGCGTGGCACGCGGCACGGCGGCACGGGCCAGCACGCGCCACGGGTTGGGCGTGGGCTCGTCGGTGGGCAGGCGGTGGTCGGGCACGGCTCAGGCCTTCAGCAGGTGCCGGCGGATCGCCGCCGCGTTGGAGAAGATCCGGATGCCGAGCACGACGACGACGGCGGTGGAGAGCTGGGTGCCGACGCCGAGCTGGTCGCCGAGGAACACGATGAGCGCGGCGACCACGACGTTCGACAGGAACGAGACCACGAAGACGCGGTCGTCGAAGATGCCGTCGAGCAGGGCCCGCAGGCCACCGAAGAGCGCGTCGAGCGCAGCCACGACGGCGATCGGCAGGTAGGGGGCGAGCGCGACGGGGACCGTCGGGTCCAGGTAGAGCCCGATGACGGCCCCCACCACCAGGCCGATCAGCGCGATCATGACGAACCCTTCTCCTCGTTCGCGTCCGACGATGCCACATCGCGGATCGGCGCCGCGTAGCGCAGGGCGGCGCTGGGCGCACCGGGCAGGCGCAGGTCCGTCTCGGACGACGTCGTCACGGTGATCCCGTACGTGCCCGTGAGGAACGTCACGTGGTTGGCCGCCGACGAGCGGGCGAACCCGGTCTGCAGCTCACGGACGTCGCCGATCGCCTCGACCCGGTACGGGGGCAGGACGGGCGCCAGGTCGACGAGCACGGCCTGGCTCGCGCTGCGGATGGCGCTCAGCGCGGTCAGCCGATGGCCGTTGACCGCGATCGCCTCGGCGCCGGCCGCCCACAAGGCGTTCGTCACCACCTGGAGGTCGACGTCCTGGACGCGAGCTTCAGGGTCGTCCTCGGCCACCGCGTCGGGACCGTCGTCGAGCACCATCACCAGGCCGGGGCCGCTCACGGGGCCGGCGCCGGACAGGACCTCCGTCTCGGCCAGCCGGGCTAGGAAGTTCGGGTCGGCCGCGAGTGCCTCCTCCTGGATCGCGGCGATCTCGGCCGTCAAGGTGTCGCGCGTCGTCGCGAGGGACTCTGCCTCCCCGGTGCGGTCCTCGATCTCGCGCACGAGCAGCTCGCGAGGCGAGGTGCCGACGCCGGCCGGCTCCCGCAGCTGCAGGACGGCGACCATGGTGGCCGCCCCGAGCAGCGCCGCCACGAGCAGGGCGGTGGCGGTCCGCTCGGCCTGGGTCCACGCGCTCGGCGGACCGCTCGTCCGCGCGCGCTCGGCGGCGTGCGCGTAGTCGGGTTCGAGGGCACGGCTGGCGATGTCGTTGAGCAGGCCCATCGAGGCGTCGAGGGCACGCCCGACCCGCCGGCCGGTCATCGCGAGCCGCTCCCCCGGCCCAGCTCGGTCACCGCCTGCCGCAGGTACACGGCCGCCGCGAGCCAGTAGAGCGCGATGCCCCAGACGGCCATGGCCCAGCCCACGACGTCGGCGGTGGTCCCGATCCAGCCCGGCCAGCGGGCCAGCAGCAGCATCGGCAGCGCGTAGAGCAGCGCGAACGTGCCTGCCTTGCCGACGAAATGGACCGGCAGCGGCCCGATCCGGCGCGCCATGAGCACGCCGAGCACCGCGGTGAGGAGCACGTCGCGGCCGACGAGGACGGCCACCAGCCACCAGGGCACGACGTCGCGACTGGCCAGGACCAGGAGCGTGATGAGGATGAAGAGCCGGTCCGCGGCGGGGTCGAGGAGCTCACCGAGCCGGGACTGCTGGTTCAGGGCACGCGCGAGGCGCCCGTCCAGCCAGTCGCTGGCGCCGGCGACGACGAGGACGCCCAGCGCCCAGGCGTCCTGCTCGGCGAGGGCCAGCAGGGCGAAGGCCGGGACGAGCACGAGCCTCAGCACGCTGATGAGGTTCGGCACGGTCGCCCAGTCGGGACGGGGACGCGCCCCCGCCGCTGCCGTCTCGATCACTGCCGTCCTCCCGGACAATCGCCTGCACGCGATCCTAGGGCGCCGCGCCGTCGCCGACGGTCCCGGTC